>CANPYQ010000013.1 GCA_947588865.1 uncultured Bacilli bacterium | reverse complement strand
GCCATTTAAAAAAAGTAGAAATAAAAAAACAACATGATTATTTAAAAATGGATATTCATACTAAAAGAAATTTAGAATTAACGGAAACTTTAAGATTAAAACAAAGGCAATATTCATTAATATGGTTACTTGACAAAACTAAAACAGCTATGGGATCTAGGCTTCTTAAAACTTATATAGAGAATCCTTTAATAAATAAAGATGAAATAAATAAAAGGTATGATATAGTAGAAAAATTACTAGAAGAATTTATTATGAAAGAAGATCTAAAAAATTTACTTGATGAAGTTTATGATCTAGAGCGTTTAAGTGGTAGAATTGCATTTGGGAATGCTAACGCTAGAGACTTACTCCAACTAAAAAATTCCCTTAAAGTTTTGCCAGATATAAAAAAAATATTAAATTCTATAAATTTTAAAGATATAGAAACATTGAGCGAATTGTATGAATTACTTGATAAATCTATATATGAAAATCCACCATTAGGAATAAAAGAAGGATATTTGATTAAAGAAAACTATAACAAAGAGTTAGATGAAATAAAGAGCATTAGGGCTAATGGTAAGAATTTTATAGCTAAATTTGAATCTGAAGAAAAAATTCGAACTGGAATTAAAACCTTAAAAGTAGGTTATAATAAAGTGTTTGGGTATTTTATAGAAGTTTCAAAAGGTATGACAAATTTAGTAAAAGATGAATATGGTTATGAGAGAAAACAAACTTTAAGTAATTGTGAAAGATATATAAGCCCAATACTTAAAGAAAAAGAATCTATGATTTTAAATGCTGAGGAAAGAATAATAAATTTGGAATATGAACTATTTATTAGCATTAGAGATAATGTAAAAAAATATATACCAAAGCTTCAGGAGGTAGCAAAAACAATAAGTCAGATTGATGTACTTCAAGCTTTTTCTACAGTAACAGAAGAAAATAATTATATAAGACCGATAATAACAGAAAAAAGAATTATAGATATTAAAGATAATAGGCATGCTGTAGTTGAAAAAGTTTTAAATACTGAGTATGTAGGAAATGATATATACATGGGCGAGGACAAAAATATATTGTTAATTACAGGCCCCAACATGGCTGGTAAAAGTACATATATGAGACAACTTGCTATAACAGTTATAATGGCACAAATTGGGTGTTTTATTCCAGCTACTAGTGCAACACTTCCTATATTTGATGCAATATATACAAGGATAGGTGCTAGTGATGACTTGGTTAGTGGAGAATCTACTTTTATGGTAGAAATGAATGAAGCTAATAATGCGATAAGTAATGCTACAAAAAATTCATTAATTCTCTTTGATGAGCTAGGTAGAGGAACTGCAACATTTGATGGTATGGCGCTTGCACAATCAATAATAGAATATATACACGACAATATTGGTTGTAAAACTATGTTTTCAACACATTATCATGAACTTACTGATTTAGAAAATAATTTGAAATATTTAAAAAATGTCCATGTATCAGCTTATGAGGAGAATGGTAAGGTAACATTTTTACATAAAATAAAAGATGGTAGTATTGACAAAAGTTATGGAATACATGTTGCAAAACTTGCTAATTTACCTGATTGTTTAATAAAAAGAGCTAATGACATATTAAATATTTATGAATCTAAAGAAAAGAAAAGAGATATACTTATTCAAGAATCATTACCACTTGATTTTGTGACAGAAAAAGAATCAAAAATTGAGAAAAAACTAAAAAGTATTGATCCTATGAACATGACACCGATTGAGGCTTTGAATTTAATATGTGAACTTAAAGATAATTTAAATAATAAACAAGTATAGATTTATTTATTATTCTGAAGTAATAAATTTTACTTCTTTTCTTTTGCACTCATAAATGTTATAATTTATAAAAGAGAGTGATTTTATGATTAGATATAACCCAAAAATTGATGAAGGACTAACAAATTCACAAGTAAATTATAGGATAATAAATAATGACATTAATTATAATACAGAAATTAAAACAAAAACAATAAGTCAAATTGTATTTTACAATGTTTTTACTTTATTTAATATTTTAAACTTAGGTTTAGGTTTACTAATATTATGGGTTAAATCTTATAAAAATTTATTGTTTTTAGGTGTAGTTATTTGTAATACATTAATAAGTATTATACAAGAAATTAGGTCAAAAATAATTGTTGATAAACTTTCTATAATTTCAAATAGTAAAGTAACCGTAATAAGAGACTCTAGTGAAAAACTAATTGATATGAATAATGTTGTATTAGATGATATAATTAAATTTAAAAGGGGACAACAAGTAATTGCAGATTCTATTATTTTAGATGGTACAGTTGAAGTAAATGAGTCTTTAATAAGTGGAGAAGAGGATTTAATTACAAAAAATATTGGTGATTATTTATATTCAGGAAGTTTTATAGTTAGTGGTAAATGCATAGCAAGAGTAGATAAAATTGGAGAAAGTAGTTATGCATCAAAGATAACGAAAGAGGCTAAATACATAAAAAAAATAAATTCTGAAATAATGAATACATTAAAAAGAATAATTAAAATAATATCAATTATAATAATTCCTTTAGGTTTGATATTATTTTTAAGACAATATAATATTTCTGGTAACAGTATTAATGATGCAATAGTAAATACTGTAGCAGCAATTATAGGTATGATACCAGAAGGACTTGTTCTTTTGACTAGTACAGTACTAGCTGTAAGCGTTATAAGATTATCTAAAAGAAAAGTATTAGTTCAACAATTATATTGTATAGAAACTTTAGCGCGAGTTGATACTATATGTCTAGATAAAACTGGTACACTCACAGAGGGTGTAATGGAAGTAGAAGATGTTATATCCTTAAATAAAAAATATGACTATGAAAAAATATTGTCCGCAATTTCTAGAGAATTGTTTGATGATAATGAGACTATGAAAGCTATTAGTAGGAGATTTAATGCTAATGTAGATTATACTTGTTTAGAAAAAGAGTCGTTTTCATCAGAAAAAAAATATTCGAGTGTTACTTTTAAAGAAGATAAGTATATATTAGGTGCTCCCGAAATATTAGATAGTAGTAAAAAAATGAATTCACTAGTAGAAAAGTATTCTGATTATAGATTAGTACTTCTCAAAAATGATAAGGATAATATTGCATTAATATTGTTAAAAGATAAAATAAGAACTAGTGCATTGAATACTTTAAATTATTTAAGAAAACAGGGAGTAGATATAAAAATTATAAGTGGTGATAGTGAGAAATCAATTCTAAAAATTGCTAAAAGGTTAAATTTTGATAATATAAATTGTATTGATATGTCGAAAAATAAAACTAATATGAATCATATATTAGTTGAAAATTATAACATATTTTGTAGAGTAAGCCCCAACCAAAAGAAAATTTTAATACAAGCTTTAAAATCAAATGGTCATACTGTAGCTATGACAGGTGATGGTGTAAATGATGTACTAGCTCTAAAAGAAGCAGATTGTAGTATTGCTATGGCTAGTGGTTCAGACGCAGCCCGTAATGTTTCTGAATTAGTCTTACTTAATTCAGATTTTGATGCTATACCAAAAATAGTAGAAGAAGGAAGAAGAACAATTAATAATATTGAGCGGTCTGCATCTTTATTTTTAACGAAAACTACATATGCAACTTTACTTGCAATAATATTTTTATTTATACCTATGAATTATCCTTTCGAACCAATACAACTTAGTCTAGTTAGTGCTATTACTATTGGTATCCCAGCATTTATACTTGCATTAGAACCAAATTATGGTATAATAAAGGGCAAGTTTTTCCTGAATATATTAAAAAGATCATTACCAGGAGGACTTACTATAGTTTTAAATGTTGTTAGTGTAATGGTTATAGCTAAAGTATTTAATATAAATCCAGATGAAGTATCGACTATAGCTGTTATTTTAGTAGCTTTTACAGGATTTATATTATTATATAAAATATGTTATAAATTTAACAGATTGCGATTAATATTATTTATTCTATTAATTATTGCTTTTTTGATTTGTATTATAGGTATACCTAAAATCTTTGAAATGGTATTATTAAAACCTATTTTTATAATATATATATTTTTAGTATTTTTATTAGATATTGGTTTATTTAATTTAATTTCTAATATTTGTGAAAAAAATATTTTAAATGCAAATAATAAATAGAGTAGGAGGAATTATGAATTTATTATCACTTTTGTTAACTTTTTTAGTAGGATTATTTATATTATTAGGTAGTATATGTGGAATATATTTTGAAAGCAATAAGAAGTTTACTGATTTTAGTATTTCTATGGCATTTGGAGTAATAATAAGTTTAATAATATTAGAAATTATTCCCGAATCATTTGAAATATTAAATAATCAATTAGGAATAATAAGAGCAATTTTAGCAATTATAATACTTTCTTTGATAGGCATCATATTATTAAAGTTATTAGATATATTTATACCACATCATGAACATGAATTTCATACACATCATAAACATAAAGATGAAAAATACCATAATGAACATTTATTTCATATTGGAATAGTGTCCTCAATTGGCGTTATAATTCATAATATAATTGAAGGTATGAGCTTGTACTTAGTTTCATCAACCAATATAGTATTTGGACTATTGTTGTGTATAGGAATAGGATTGCATAATATACCAATGGGACTTATAATATCTTCTACATTATATAGCTCTAATAATTCAAATAAAAAAATATTAAAAATAAGTTTGATAGTTTCACTAACCACTTTCATTGGGGGACTTATAATATTTTTTATAGGTGGAGTTAGTCAATTAATAGAAGGCATATTATTGGGATTAACATTAGGAATGCTAATATATATATCTTTATTTGAATTATTTCATCAAATATATCACATGAAAGATAAAAAGATAACTATTATTGGTACAGTTATAGGCATTATATTATTGATTATAAGTATTACTATTGAACATATAATATAAAATAACTTTTAATTGAAATGTTATTTATATACAAATAAAGAGTTCTTTACAAATATATATTATAGATAAAATAGAGTACAAAAAAATGAATTAACAATAGTTAAGAAATTGCAAATGCAGTTTCTTTTTTATTATATCTAAAAATATTATTAAGCTCTTGAATTTTTAAATACGTTGTAACATTAAAATTGAAATTCGTAAAAATAAAGGACTCGTTATGAAATATAATTTTAAATACAAATACATCAGATATAAAAATAAAATAGATAAAATTTCTAAGATATAAATATACCAATAACATACACAAAAGATTAACTATAGGCATGTCAATGCAAGATAAAAATATAAAACTATTATAATAATAAATATTCTTATTAAATAAAGATTATATATTATAAAATGTAAATAAAAATCTTATTTCTCAGTATTTCACTTTATTATAAAAAATTAATCAATAAATAAAGTGTAATAGATATAAAAGTTATGTTAAATTAGATAAAAAGTTTATTTTTATATTTACTAATAGATATGAATGAAAATCAATATATACTATAATTACCGAGCATATTTAAAATTACAAAGGAGTATTAATTTATCTTGTGAGCGAATTTTTGTTCGCATTATCATTGACTGGATATAATAAATTTTATATAATTATATTGGTGGTTTTATGGATATTATTATGCATATAGATGTTAATAATGCATTTTTGTCTTGGACGGCGGTTGATTTATTAAAAAAAGGATATAAAATTGATATAAGAAATATAGAATCCATAATAGGTGGAGATGAGACGAAAAGAAAAGGAATAGTACTTGCTAAAAGTATGGTCGCTAAAAGGAAAGGTGTAAAAACTGCTGATACTATTAGAGATGCTAAAAGGAAATGTGTAAATTTAAAAATATTCCGACCTGATTATAAATTATATAAACAAATGTCGAATCAATTGTTTAGTCTAATAAATAAATATACACCTGATATACAAATATTAAGTATTGATGAATGTTTTATAGATTATACAAAAGTAAAGGGGCTTTATGGCGATCCAATCAAATTTGCATATAAATTAAAAAAAGAAATTAAAAATACTTTAGGATTTACAGTAAATATAGGAATAGCTAATAATAAATTATGTGCCAAAATGGCATCTGATTTTTTAAAACCAGATAGGGTTCATACATTGTTTAGTTACGAAGTAAAAACTAAAATGTATCCACTTCCTATAGAAGAGTTATATGGTGTTGGTAAAAGCAGTAGTAAAAAATTAAGACAACTTAATATAAATACAATAGGGGACCTAGCTAATGCCAATTTAAAAATATTATGTAAATACTTTAATAATAAAGCAAAAAAATTAATTAATGCAGCTAGAGGAATAGATGATAGTATTATAATAGTAAAAAAAATAGAAACCGAAGGGATAAGTAACTCTACAACTACTAGTTATAATTTAAATTCACTTGATGAAATATATAAATATTTATATCCATTAGTTGAAAATGTTTGCTTATCATTGAGAAAAAAGAATAAGTTTGCTAATCAAGTTGGTGTAATCTTAAAAGATAAGAATTTTAAGAGTTATTCACATCAAAGAAAATTGGATAATTCAACTAGTAATACGGATCAAATATATGAAATTGCTAAAGAACTTGTTAAAGAACTTTGGAATGGGGAGGCTATAAGACTTGTTGGAGTAACATTAAATAAACTTTCATTTTCGAGGATTCATCAAATGTCAATATTTGAAGATATTAGTGAAAAAGAAAGTAATGATAAATTAGATAATGTATTGGATACATTAAAAAAAACTTATGGAAGTAATATAATTAATAAAGCGTATAAATTTAAAAAATAAATTATAATATGATCAAAATTATTATAAAAATAATTTAAGTTATGCTTGAATAATGTGCCACATAATAGTATAATTTATTTAGGTGATTAATTATGGTATGGATATGGTTAGGTATAGTTATTGCTTTGACATTAATTGAGGCTATAACGACAAATTTAGTAACAATTTGGTATATAACTAGTGCTTTAATATCGTTAATTTTATCGTTATTTATAGATCAATTTTTTATTCAATTTTTAGTATTTGTAATATTAGGTACCATATTACTTATTACTACTAGGGACTACTTGTTAAAATTTCTTAAAACGAAACAAGAAAAAACTAATTTAGATAGGGTAGTTGGTATGATTGCTGTAGTAACTGATGAAATAAATAAAAATTCTCCTGGCGAGGTTAAAGTAGATGGAAAAAGATGGACGGCTATATCAAATAAAAAGATTAAGGTTAATAGTACCGTTAAAGTACTTGAAATAGATGGCGTGAAACTTAAAGTGAAAGAGGTAAAAGACTAATGACTATTTTAATTATTATTTTAGTTTTAATATGTATTTTAATAATTCCAAATATTAAAATAGTACCACAAGCGAAAGCATATGTAATTGAAAGAGTGGGTTCATACTTTCAAACTTGGAGTAATGGACTCCATATTAAAATACCTTTTTTGGATCGCATTGCAAACCAGGTTACATTAAAAGAAATTGTTAAAGATTTTGAGCCACAGCCAGTTATAACTAAAGATAATGTAACCATGCAAATAGATACTGTTGTTTATTTTCAAATAACAGATCCAAAATTATACACATATGGAGTTGAAAATCCAATAAATGCAATAGAAAATTTAACAGCAACCACATTACGCAATATTATTGGTGAACTTGAATTAGATGAAACCTTAACTAGTAGAGATTTAATAAATTCCAAAATGCGTGTGATACTAGATGAGGCAACAGATCCTTGGGGAATAAAAGTAAACAGAGTAGAAGTTAAAAATATTTTACCACCTCGTGATATTCAAGAAGCGATGGAAAAACAGATGCGAGCAGAACGTGAAAGGCGTGAGTCAATATTAAGAGCTGAAGGCGAGAAAAAATCTGCAATACTTATTGCAGAAGGTGAAAAAGAAAGTGCAATATTAAGAGCTGAGGCAAAAAAGGAATCTCAAATAAAGGAAGCAGAAGGGCAAGCAGAGGCTTTACTCAAAATAAAAAACGCAGAAGCGGAAGGTATAAAAATAATAAAAGAATCAAAGCCAGATGAAAAAATTATTGCTATGAAAAGTTTAGAGGCTCTATCAAATGTAGCAAATGGTAAGGCAACAAAAATAATAATTCCATCTAATCTACAAAATGTAGCAACACTCACTACGACAATAAAAGAAATGATTAAAGATGAAAAATAGTTTAAATTATATAAAGAACATTTTAAAAGTTATTATTTGGCCTATTATATTTGTTGTAGGTGAATTTTTAATACAATATGTTTTTGTTGCTATCTTTAATTCAAAAGAAAAAGGAACAATGACTAATAATGAATTTATTGATTATATAAAAACACTAGAATATCAAGATAAATTAAATAACTATATAAATTCAAAATCACTTTTGATTGTTTTGATAACAATGATTGTATTTATACCTATATTTTATAACTTATTTAAAAAGTATAAAACAGCTAATAATTTTAAAATAAAAAATATATTAGTACCGATTTTATTTGGTGTGTCTATATCCCTTGTTTATAATATAACACTTTTTAATATAAATAATATAATATATTTTACAGATAAGTTTGAAAGTAGTCCATTGCCAATAATAGTACAATTAGTATGTTCTGGGATATGTGGACCAATTTTAGAAGAATTGGTATTTAGAGGGATTGTTTACAATAAACTAAAAACATTTAATAAACCAATGACAGCAATAATACTTTGTAGTGTAATATTTGGATTAATTCATATGGATATAATAGATTCAGTATATGCCTTTGGAGTAAGTTTCATGTTTATATATTTATATGAAAAATATCATACATTAAAAGCTCCAATACTTATGCATATTTCTTTGAATTCAACGATAATACTTATGTCAGGTTTAATAGTTAATAATTTTATAGTATTTAATTTATATTTATTAATTGTTTCAATATTAGTTTTATTAATTTTGAAGATTTTTATAAAAAATGATGTATATTAAAAGATAAATTGGATAATATAATAATGTCAATGATAATTGGCAAAAGGACTGATTAGTCCTTTTTATTTTTAATATTTAGTAAAATAATAATATCTAGTATGGTTGGATTTGTAAATATTTTTATAAAAATATTTACATTTATTTTTTTTTATATACAAATGTGCTATAATAATAATGGTGAGAAGATGATAAAACGTATAAATAATTCAGATGTAAATTATATAGATTATGGTGAAGGTAATAATACTATAGTTTTACTTCATGGATGGGGACAGAATATATCTATGATGAAACCTATAGGAGATAAATTGAAAAAAAATAATAGAATAATAATTGTAGATTTACCTGGATTTGGTGAAAGTACTGAACCATCTAATATTTGGACTATATATGATTATGCTGAGGCAATAAAAAAATTACTAGACAGTTTAAAGGTGGATAATCCTATATTAGTAGGACATTCTTTTGGTGGAAAAATAAGCTTGATATATGCGAGTAGGTATAAAGTAGATAAATTAATACTATTTGGAAGTCCATTTAAAAAGGAGATAACAAAATCTAGTACTAAAACTAAGATTTTAAAAGGTTTAAAAAAAGTACCTGGTTTAAACAAATTAGAAGGGTTTGCTAAAAAACATATAGGATCTAGAGATTATAGGAATGCAAGTGAGTTTATGAGAAAAATATTAGTGAACCATGTAAATTTAGATATAACAGAAGATGTAAAAAAAATAAAATGTCCAACTATTATTATTTGGGGAACAAATGATCAAGAAGTACCAATTGAGCGCGCATATGAATTGGAAAAATTAATTAATGATTCAGCCGTTATTCCATATGATGGTTGTACGCATTATGCATATTTAGAAAGATTAGGACAGACCGTTAATATTATAAAAAATTTTATTGGAGGTAGTTTATGACATTATTTATAGTATCATTAATACCATATTTAATTTTTACAATTTATAAAACAAAGAGAAGTTTTCACATGTTACAACAAAACTATTATGATCTAGATAGCAGATATTTAAAATGGATATTAACTAATATTTCAAAAATAGCTTTTGAAAGTGATATATTATTTGTACTTATAATGTTTACCTTATTTTTTAATACTGGTATAACTATTGGATTATTTATTATATTATATGGAATTATTTTTATAACTTATAAAAATAAAACTAATAAAATGTTAGATAAAAAACCTTTAGTAATAACTTCTCGTATAAAAAGATTGTCAATAACTATGATTTTGCTATATTTAATAATGATAATACCTTTAATAGTTTATTTCAATTATGATCTTTTAGTATATGGTTATATGATACTAGGGTTAATTACATATTTAAATCCATTTGTAGTGATGGTTGCCAACATTATAAATATTCCTGTTGAAAAGTGTGTTTATTTATATTATAAATTTAAAGCAAAATCAAAACTGAAAAAAATTAATATTCCCGTTGTTGGTATAACTGGAAGTTATGGAAAAACAAGTAGTAAAAATATAGTAAATGATATAATAAATGTAAAGTTTAATTCATTTGCTAGCCCAAAGAGTTTCAATACACCTTACGGATTAATAAACTCAGTTAATAATTATTTAGACAAATTTAACGATATTTTTATAGCTGAAATGGGAGCTTTTAAAAGAGGGGATATAAAGCAACTATGCAAGATAGTAAATCCCAAATATGGAATAATAACTAAAATAGGGGAAGCACATTTAGAATCTTTTGGTTCTAAAGATAATATAATGAAGGGAAAATTTGAATTGGTTGAATCACTTCCATCAGATGGAATAGCTATATTAAATGGTGATGATCCATATCAATTAAAATATAAAATAAAAAATAAATGTAATATATTCTGGATTGGGATAGATAATAAAGATGTTGATTTGTATGCGACTAATATAAAATTATCTAGTAGCGGTACAAGCTTTGATTGCATTTTTAAAGGTGATAAAAAATCATATACTTTTAATACTAAATTATTAGGTAAGCATAATGTTTATAATATACTTTCTGGGATATTACTTGGGTATAAATTAGGACTTACAATTGATGAATTAAAAAAAGGAGTAAATAGTGTAAAAACGATTGAACATCGTTTAGAATTAAAAAAATATGGAAATATTAATATAATAGATGATGCATATAACTCTAATCCAGTTGGTGCCAAAATGGCTGTGGAAGTTTTAAGTCTTATGAAAGGTACTAAAATAATAGTAACACCCGGAATGATAGAATTAGGAAATAAGCAATATGAACTTAATTATAAATTTGGGGAATACATTAGTGAAGTTTGTGATTATGTAATATTAATTGGTAAAAAACAAACAAAATCAATATATGATGCATTAATAGATAGAAAATATGACAGTAAAAAAATATTCATTTTAAATGATGTTAGAGATGCTTTTCCACTTATGAAAAAGTTATCTACTGCTAACACATATGTTCTTTTAGAAAATGATTTACCAGATTTATTTAGTGAATAGGAGAGATGTAAAGTGAAAATAAAAGTTGGTGTAATTTTTGGTGGAGAAACTGTAGAACATGAGGTCAGTATAATAACTGCAGTTCAGGCAATGGAACACATAAATCGTGACAAATATGAAATAATTCCAATTTATATTAGTAAAGATAGATTTTGGTATACAGGAAAAATGCTTATGGATATAGATGTTTATAGAGATTTTGATGAACTCAAAAAATATGCTAAACAAGTAGTGCTTACAAAAGGGAAAGGTGGCTTCTATCTTCAAAACACAAAAGGATTATTTAGAAGGAATATAACTGATATAGATATTGCTTTCCCAATGGTTCATGGAAATAATGTAGAAGATGGATCACTTCAAGGATACTTAGATAGTATAGGAATTCCTTATGTAGGAAGTAAAGTTTTAGGCAGTGCTTTAGGGCAGGATAAAGTTGTTATGAAGCAAATATTTAAAGCTATGGATTTGCCTATAGTTAATTATACCTGGTTTTTTGATAGTGACTATGCTGATGATTGTGAAAAAATATTCGATGATGTAAAAAAGTTAGGGTATCCTGTTATAGTTAAACCTGCAGCACTAGGAAGTAGTGTTGGTATCACTTATGTAAAAGAAGAAGAAGAATTAGCTAATGCAATTGAAGAAGCAATGAAATACGATATAAAAATTGTAGTAGAAAAAGCAGTCCAAAATTTAGTCGAAGTTAACTGTAGTGTATTTGGAAATTATTCAAATCAAGAAACTAGTGTTATAGAAGAAGTTACTAGTGATGAAGAATTTTTAACATTTTCGGATAAATATATAGGTGGTTCAAAGGGCAAATTGAGGGGAAATTCAAAGGGAATGATAAATGCAAGTAGAATAATACCTGCTAGAATTAGTAAAGAATTAACAAAACAAATAGAAGATACATCTAAAAAAGTATTTAGGACTCTTAATTTAAGTGGAGTATGTAGAGTAGATTATTTAATTGATAAAAAAACTAATAAATTTTATATAAATGAGCCTAATACAATACCAGGAAGTTTAGCGTTTTACTTATGGGAGCCTACTGGTAAAAAGTATTCAGAATTATTAGATGATATGATAACTCTTTCAATAAAAGAATACAAAAATAAATCTAAAAAAACTTACTCATTTGAAAGTAATATTTTGAGCAATGTTGGAGTAAAAGGATTTAAGGGAAAATTAAAATAATTTTCTTTTTTTCTATTTATAAAAATGAGTTAATTTGTTATACTTATTATGGTGATAGTATATGTCAAGAAGAAAGAAATTAAATAAAAAAGGTAAAAGATTAATAAAAATACTATTTATATTAATTATATTTGCTGTAATAATATTATTTATGATAATTAATAAAAAGGATAATGATAGTATCTTACCTAATAAAGAAGAAAAACCTGTAGAAGAAAACAAAGAAGAAATAAAAAAAGATATAAAAATAATTGATTTAAATTCCAATAGTAGACCGTATGCAGTCATGATTAACAATATATCTAGTGTCTGGGGTTACCAATGCGGTCTAGAAGATGCTTATATAGTTTATGAGATAATAGTAGAAGGTGGATATACTAGATTAATGGCACTATTTAAAGATAAAAATTTGGATAGAATTGGTTCAGTCAGATCATCTAGACATTATTTTTTAGATTATGCTCTTGAAAATGATGCTATATATGTACATTTTGGATGGAGTCCACAAGCGGAAAGTGATATACATACATTAGGTGTGGATAATATTAATTTTATGAGTTACAATGGATATATTAGGGATACATCACTTGGTTTGGCATTAGAACATACTGCTTTTACATCAACTTCTAAGATAATGGATGGAATAAATTACTATGGATATAAAACTACAACAAATAGTAAACCATTACTAGATTATAGTGCTGATTCTATAGACATTTCCTCAATTGAAGGCGCAATAGTCGCAAACAATATAAATATAGTATTTTCTGCAAGTAGATCTACACAATTTGAATATGATAATATAAATAAAGTATATAAAAGATATCAAAATACTTTGATTCATAAGGATTATGTAACACAAAATCAGTATACAACTAAGAATATAATTACTTATAAATTAAACAATTATACTATTAGCGGAGACGATAAAAATAGACAAAATTTAGATAATATAGGAAAAGGTGATGGATGGTATATATCTGAAGGTTATGCAATTCCTATTACTTGGGAAAAAGATTCTAGAAGCAGTAAAACTATATATAGATATAAAGATGGTACACAGTTAAAGGTAAATGATGGTAATACATATATAGAAATACAACCATCTACACAAAATTTAACTATTGAATAGTATATGTTTTAAAGGATTAAACAAATTTTTAATAAAAATAGTTATAAAAGGCATTATAATTTTATTTAAAATATGATATAATGTATTAGTGCTTGAGGTGAATAGTGAGGTATGACAAAATATAAAGATGATAAAGAATACCTATTTATTATAGATAATATAATGGAAAATGAAGAATTTAAAAAAATGGATAATATAAAACATCATAATACAACTAGAATGAATCATTCTTTAAAAGTTTCTTATTATTCATATAAAATAGCTAAATCTTTAAAATTAGATTATAAAGATGTAGCTCGTGGTGGACTTCTTCATGATTTTTATACTGATAAAATTAGTGATTGTAAAAAAGTAAAGGATAAAATATTATTATTTACAACAAAACATCCTAATGATGCAGTCGAAAATGCTTCTAATTATTTTGAATTGTCAGAAAAAGAGATAAATATTATTAGGACACATATGTTTCCTATTGATTATAAAATTCCAAAATATGCTGAAAGTTGGATTGTTAGTATTGTAGATAAAATATTGAGTGTTGGAGAGGTTTCAAAAAAATTTGGATATAAATTAACATATATATTTAATCTATATTTATTATTTTTGTTAAATGTGATAAAATAGGCTTACTTTGTAAGTCTATACTTGTATTTGCAGTTCAATATAGTAGAAAAATTGCTAATTAAAAGTATGCTACAAGTTACGAAATTAAGAAAGCCTTGAAATATAGGCAAAACATTGTCCTTGTAACTCAGTTGGATAGAGTAATCGCCTCCTAAGCGATAAGTCGGCAGTTCGAATCTGCCCAAGGACGCCATATTGATAAAAAAATCCTTGATTGTAAACATTTCAAGGATTTTTAAAAAGATAATGAATTAATATAACTTACTTAAAATAATATAAAATATTGACTTATTTTAAAAATCTACTAAAAACAATAAAACAAGGCATAAAGACGCATTCGTTGTTAAAAAATGTGTTTATATGACAAAAAATTAAAATGATAAAGAGAGTTAAGTAATTAATTTCTTCATTGTGATAAAAATTTTAAAATTAAGAAGGGACAGATATTTTAAAGCAACTTTAGGTGTTGTATTTTTTAATGAATCTATGAAAAGTGCAAGTTCATAATAATGATTGTTAGTTCAAAAATCAATATCACTAACAACAATTTAAAAAGGGCTTAAAAGATTAAGTTTAGCAAGAATAAAATTAGAAAAATTCTTAAGTTCACAAAATAATTTTTTTTAATCCAGTAATACCATAAAATGCATATCTTCTATATATTTTTTAATAGTATTTTTAGAGCAGTTATAAACTCTAGTATACGCTTTAATACCTTTTTCATTGTGTTATATATTTTTAAAACTTTTTGCATTTGTATTGCGAATAAAGTCTTTAACATGATATAATTAACATAGTACAAATTTATAGTAAAGGAGACGATTATAATGACACCACATAATGAAGCAGAATATGGAAGTATTGCAAAAACAGTATTAATGCCTGGAGATCCGCTTAGGGCAAAATACATTGCAGATAAATATTTAACAGATGCAAAATTAGTTAATAAAATTAGGAATATGTATGCTTATACTGGAAAATATAAAGGTAGAGAAATAACCATTATGGCTAGTGGGATTGGAATGCCAAGTATTGGTATTTATTCATATGAATTATACAAATTTTATGATGTAGAAAACATAATTAGAATAGGATCTACTGGGGCTTATAAAATGAATATAAATCTTTATGATGTTATTTTAGCAACAGAGGCTTATACAGATTCTAATTATGCTAAAGTAAATGGTTATGAAGCAGATGTAATAAAGTCAAGCGAATATTTAAATGAGAAAATTAATGATACTGCAAGGAGATTAAATAAAAAAATAATTGAAGGTAGAGTACATACTAAAGATGGATTTTATATTGATGAAGATGTAGATTATTTTGTTAATGAAAAAAAATGTATTAGTACTGAAATGGAGACATTTGCACTTTTTTATAATGCTGTTAGATTAAAAAAACAAGCAGCAAGTATTTTATCAGTATCTGATAATGTAATAACTAAGGAAGAAATTTCTGCTAAAGAGCGTGAAACTGCATTTAACAATATGATTGAAATAGCATTAGAAACAGCAATTAACTTATAAAAATATAATTATTATACATACTAAAAATGATTGAGGTGACCATATGAAATATAAAAAAATGAGTACATACTCATATAATTTACATGTCATTAAGACCGACAAATTTAAAACAGTAACTGTAAAAGTAAATTTTAAAAGAAAATTAGTTAAAAATGAAATAACATATAGAAATATGATTATAAATACACTTTGTGAATCAACTTTAGAGTATCCTACAAAACGACTTATGACTATAGCTACAGAGAATTTATATGATTTATATTATAAAGGTATGAATTATATATCTGGTAAATACAATATAATGAGTTTTGATGTTACTTTTTTAAATGAAGAGTATACTGAAAAAGGAATGCTTGATAAATCTATAAAATTTTTATCTGATATAATATTTAAACCTAATATTGAAAAAAATAAAACTAAAATAAAATTTAAAGAGGAAAATTTTAATTTAGCTTATAATCTTTTAAAAGATAATATAATATCAAGTAAAGAAAATCCTGATAATTATAGTAGAATTAGAATGCTTGAAAATATGGAGCCAAATTCATTTTTATCATATAGGAGTTGTGGGTATTTAGAAGATTTAGAAAAATTAGATAGTTTAAAATTATATAAGTACTATGAATCAATATTAAATAGTGATATTATAGATATTTTTGTTATTGGTAATGTTAATGAAAGACATATAAAAAAAGTAATAGAAGAAAATTTTAGTAGCATAAAAACATTTAAAAAACCATCAGAGTCTCATTTTATTAGACCTAAAAAAGTCAGATTTATACCCAAGACAATTAAAGAAAAACAAAAAATAAATCAAAGTAAATTAGTGCTTGGATATAAAATTGATAAAATGACCGATTTTGAACTTAGATATGTGTTAAATGTATATTCTTATATATTAGGGGGAGGTCCTGATTCTAAATTATTTAAAACCGTAAGAGAAAAAAATAGTCTGTGTTATTATATATCATCAGTTGGACAACCGTTAAATAGTATATTAACTATAAGCTCTGGTATAAACAAATCAGATTTTAAAAAATCATTAACTTTGATAAAAAGAGAAGTATATAATATGAAAAAAGGTAAATTTACAGATGAAGATATAATTAAAGCTAAAATTACTTATATTAATAGTTTAAAAGAATTAGAAGATAGTCCTCAAAGTTTATTAAGTCTATATTCAGGTATGGAATATTTAAAAAGTGATGATATTGATACAAGATTTAATATGATAAATAAGGTTACAAAAGAAGATGTAATTAAATTATCATCTAAAATACATTTAGATACAGTATATTTATTAGAGGGTGATTAGATGAAAAAGAGTAAGTTAGAGAAGTTAGACTTAGATTTATACGAGGAACAATTAGATAATGGATTAAAAATTTATATAATTCCTAAAGAGAATGTTAATGGTATTTATGCTACTTTTTCTACAAAATTTGGTTCGATAAATAATGAATTTATGCCTGCTGATGGAAAAAAAATGATAAAAGTTCCGCTAGGAGTTGCACATTTTTTGGAGCATAAAATGTTTGAACAAGAAAATAATAATGATCCATTTACTTTTTATTCAGAAAGAGGATGCGATGCAAATGCTAACACATCAAACTATAAAACGACATATTTATTTAGCGGTGCTAATTCTTTTAATGAAAATATAAATTATTTACTTGATTATGTCCAATCTCCTTATTTTACAGATGAAAATGTCGAAAAGGAAAAAGGAATTATAGAACAAGAAATAAAAATGTATGATGATGAACCATTTTTTAGATTATATGATGGGATTATTTACAATTCCTTTATTAAGCATCCAATAAAATATCCAATTGCTGGAACTGTTGATGATGTATATTCAATAACAAAGGATGATTTATATACTTGTTATAATACTTTTTATCATCCATCTAATATGTTTTTAGTAATAACTGGCAATGTAGATCCAAAGGAAACAATTGAATTAATAAAAATTAATCAAGAAGATAAAAAATTTGATGATTTTAAGCCTATAAAATTGAAAAAATATGATGAACCAAATAAGGTAGAAAAAGCTATAGAAAAAGTAAACATGGATATAGAAATACCTAAAATTGGTATTGGATATAAAATAGATTGCTCAGGTATTGATAAAAATATAAATGATATAAAAACATATTTAAGTATTTTACTTGATTTAAAATTAGGAAGTACATCTACTTTAAATGAATTGTTAAAAGCTCAAAATTTGATAACACACGATATTGATATAACATTAATAAATACAGATAAGCATATTTTAGTTATTTTAATAATAGAGACAAACGAAATTGATAAAGTTTTAAATAAAGTAGAGAATGAATTGAAAAATATTGAAATAACAGAGGAAGATTTTGAAAGAAAGAAAAAAGTTAGGAAAAGTAATTGTATATATAGAAGTGATAGTATATATTCGATAAATAATAAAATAATGAACAATATTATGAATTATGGTAGTGTTATTTTGAATGACTATAAAAAAATAGATGATTTAAATATCAAAGATATGAATAAGATAATAAAAAAAATAAATTTAAATAATAAAACAGTTTATATAATAAATAAATCTTGATTTATTTATAAATTTATGGTAAATTAGATAACGTTAGGAGGTCATATGACAACATTATTAATTATAGTATCAATTTTATTAATTGCGATTGTATTGCTTCAAAGTGGTAAAGCAGAATCTGCTAGTCAAATAATAAGTGGAGGTTCTATTGACTTATTTAATAAAAGAAAAGAACGAGGAAGTGAACTTCTAATAAGTAGACTAACTTTATTTCTTGGAATTG
>CANPYQ010000012.1 GCA_947588865.1 uncultured Bacilli bacterium | reverse complement strand
ATTTTAATTCAAAAGAAAAGCCTATTTTCAATAAAAAATAAACTTTTTTGATATTTTTATCTACGGAAGTCGGGAATCGGTAAATGAATGTTAAAAATTTCCTCATTTTGGAAATAATGATAATACTGTAAATACCATATTAGTAAGGTAATATTTGATTGTTACCTTTTAATTTTTAAATTCTGATATTAATGTAGAAGTTGTTAAGATAAGAATAATTAATGTTAAAAGTCAAATTAAATGATCCAATATATTTTTGATTATTTTGAAAAAGACTTACGAAAAATCAAAAAAAGTGTTATAATAAAATTCAATGGAAAAAATATTGAGTCAATTATAGACAATGAGTAGCTTAAATGCGTAAGTCCAATTGTACGAGGACTTACGTATTTTTGTGTCTTAAAATATTTGAGGAGGAATAGTAATGAAAGAGTTAGATTTAGGTACAGAAAAAATTTCTAGATTAATTAAAAAATTCTCGATACCATGTGTTATTAGTATGATTGTTGCGGCTTTATATAACATTGTAGATCAAATATTTATAGGTTGGAGCGAAGCAGGAGCAGTGGGCAATGCAGCAACAAATATTGTTTACCCATTTACAGTTATCTCACTTGCATTTTCATTGTTGATAGGCGATGGAGTTGCAGCTCTATTTAATTTGTTTTTAGGAGCTAAAAATGAAAAAAAGGTAAATAAATTAATAGGTAATGGATTAGTTTTGCTTATTATAATATCAATTGCATTAACATTTATAGGATTAGTTTTTAATAAACAAATACTAGATTTATTTGGAGGTGATCCTAAAGAAATAGAATGCTATAACTATGCAAACGATTATTTAAGAATAATATGTTATGGTTTACCATTTTATATTATTGGTCAAGGGTTAAATGCAGTAATAAGAAGTGATGGTAGTCCAAAATACGCAATGTTTGCAACAATTATAGGAGCAATATCAAATATAGTTTTAGATCCAATATTTATATTTATATTCAAA
Organism: uncultured Bacilli bacterium; assembly: GCA_947588865.1. Lineage (GTDB taxonomy): Bacteria > Bacillota_I > Bacilli_A > RF39 > UBA660 > UMGS1613. The sequence goes on along the minus strand of CANPYQ010000012.1, from coordinate 17,983 downwards.
ATGAGCGTAAAGGGAGCTGCAATCGCTACTATAATAGGACAGATATTAACATTTTTAATAAGTATTTTTTATTTTAAAAAAACTAAGCACTTTAAAATAACAAAAGAATCAATGAAACTAAATTACAGTATTTGTAAAAAGGCAATATCTTTGGGCCTTGCCTCATTAATAACTCAACTTGCAATAGTGATTATTATTGCAATTGCAAATAATTTGGTAAATAAATATGGATATATGACAGTAGCATCAACTGGAGTAACCTATGGTGTTGTAACACCACTTGCAGTTATCGGAATTTGCATGAAGGTATTTGGGATTGTTATATCTATAGTTATAGGTGTGTCACTAGGTGGTATGCCTATAATTGGTTATAACATGGGTGCTCAAAATGTTATGAGAGTAAAAGAAACAATTAAATATATTTTGATAATAAACTTTATTATAGGATTATTTGCATTACTAATATTTGAAATATTTCCGTCAGTTATTATTAATATATTTGGTAGTAATAATTCTAAAGAATATATGGAATTTGCAAATTATTGCTTAAAAATATTTTTAGGAGGTATAGTATTCACATGTTTAATTAAATCAATGTCTATTTTGTTGCAATCAATGGGGTCAAGTTTAAAATCAACGATACTTGCACTTGCTAGAGATGTTATTTTTTTTGTTCCAACAATTATATTAACTGCTTTAATTAGTAAAAGTATAGTAACAATGTTGTGGAGTGCAATAATTGCTGATATATTAGCTTTTATAACAGGAGTTACTCTATTAAGAATTGAATATAAGAAAATTGAAAAATTAAGCTTACCAAAAATTTAAAAAATAGTATAATATAATTATTTAAAATATTAAACATTTTATCAATGCTTGTTGATAATATACAATTTTTATCGTGTATGGACTAGTGGGATAAAGAGATATTAAGATTTATAAAACAAATAATTGTGATATTGGAAAAATATATTAAAGTATTGGAATTGAGTAATAAAATAATTTATGAATTCAAAAGAATATTAATGCCTTAAATTAAAAAGAAAAAAATTATAATATTATGGTGATAAAATTCCTCAAACTATATACATTAATTTAAATAAAAAATTTATTAAATATTATTAAAAAATACAAAATATGATATAATCAAATAGTAATACATATGACACATGTAGTGCTATGCACATAAATCTGATTACAGAGATGTATTTAAGGTGCAATAGTTTCTATGTGTGTTTTATATTACATAAATATAGGGAGGTGAAACAAATGCCACAAACTAAAAAAGAAAAAGCTATATTTGCATTTATCACTGTTCTAATAACAGTTCATGCATATGTGTTTTATAGTTTATATGTCGTAAATGGGAACACATTAATTGCAATATCTGGGGAAAACAGTGTAATTAACGCCATTAATTCTTTAGGTGGAGTATATATGGCTGGATGTTATTTACCAATATGGACTATAGTTTTAGTAGAATTATGCTTTGCATATATATGTGAAATGTTCATTGGGCAACCATTTTCATTTAAAATGGCATGTAAGAATTTTAATATTAAGAAGACAGATTCAGTTACATTTGAGACTGCAGTAATTACTTCTACAGTCGCAATAATGGTTCCTGTAATGAGTTTTATAGCTGCCTGGTTATATTATCCATATTATATGGGATTTAATATATTCACATTATTTGCTAATTGGCTAAAACTAGTATGCTTTAATTTTCCATTTGCATATTTTACACAATTGTTTTTTATACAACCATTTGTAAGACAAATATTTAAGACTATATTTAAAAGAAAATAATTGTTAGTAAAATTTCCGTAAAAAATACTTCATAAATTTATTTTTATATCCTTCTTGTTATTTTGTGTAAACCATTAAATATTTATATTATTATTTGTATAACAAAAAGAAGTAAGGTTTAACTTACTTAAAATTATGGAAAATTTCTATTTACAAAAAATTTTGAAATACTTATTTTACTTAGCATTTTATTTTTTTTTATAAACTTTGAGTTTTCATAGATATTGTTTCTCCTTGACCTACTTGATCTGTTGCCATTAATATTGCATTATCTATGAAGCTATTTATCTTATCTTATCTTTATATACTAATAATACTTTCTTTGTTGTTTCTATTACTTCTGATAGTTCTGACTTTTTTTGTTGTACTAAAGTGGTCTCTTCAATTGTTTCTGAGTTTATTACTGATTGTTGAGCTTTAACTTTTCTTTGTCATGGTTTTCTTGGCTTTGTCTTACCTATTGGATTTAATAATAATCTTTTCATTTTCTTTTCAGTTTCCTTCCCTGAGTTAAACTGATTAGAATTTAATTCTACTACACATTTAGACTCTAAAATTTTACCTATTTGTTTAACGATTTTACGAATTAATCTTGAAATCTGAGATTGAGAAATATGTAACTTATTTGCTATTTCTTCCTGTTTGTAAATTTTATCATTGTAAAAACCAAAATATAACATGATGATTTCTTTATCTCTATTAGGTAAATTCATTACAATTTCCCTTATAATTTCATGAGTTTCTACAGTTTCGTTTTCTTCTACTAAATCTCTGTCATCACTAATTTGATCTTTTAATTTAAGTTCATTTCCATGTTTATCGCTAAAAACAACTCTATCTAAACTATCAATACTATTATTCTTTTTTAATTCTCTTAAAAACATTATAATTTCATTATCAATACATCTAATTGCATAAGTTGAAAATTCATATTTTTTTGATAAGTCATAAGTATCGACTGCTTTTACTAATCCAAGATTTCCAATAGATACTAACTCTTTTTTATCATAATCTACATTTGAAAATTTGGATGTTACTTCATATAAAACTAATTTAATGCTATGAGTTATTATTTTGTTTCTAGCATCTTTTGAACCGTTTTTAGCCTGTTTAAATAAATTGTTAATTTCTTCCTTTGATAAGGGCTTAGGTAGTTTATAATTATCAATAAATAATTCGTAAGTATTCATGTTTACCTCCAGTATTTTTCAATTTCATATAATTTTGCCTTTTTTTGAAGACAACTGTTATTCTAACACATTTTTAAATATTTTACAATTACTATATTACAATAGTTTTATTAAGACAAAATTGAAAAAATAAGTAAGTATAAAGTTGATAAAAATTAAAAAATAAATATATAAGTATTAATTGTGAAAAGATAAATTAATTTTGTATAAATAATATGATAATAAATTACTTTTTTAAATTAAAAAAATATTTTATGTGAGTTTTGTGTGAAAAGTATACAATATTTATAAAATTGTATTGAAAATTAATAAAAAATATAAGATAATATATATATAATGATTTTTAGGAAGAAGGAATATTAATGTCAAGTGAAAAGAAAAAAACAATTATAATAACGGTTATTTTAGCATTAATCGCTACTATTTTAATAGTAATATTTGTAATAAATAACCTAAAACAATCAGGAACAATTGCATCAAGTGATCAAAAAGAGATTATGGATAATTTCGATAAATATTTTAATTCAAAAGACAGAACTATTATTTATTATGCCAGTAGTGAATGTAGTTGGTGTGAAATTCAAACACCAATATTGGAGACAATAGCAGAAGATTATGATCTTGATTATTATTATTTAGATAGTTCAAAATTAGGAAGTAAACAAAGAAGGACAATTTTAGATAAACTTGGAATAGAACATGCAACACCAACAACAATAATAGTTGAGGATGGTGAGGTTATCGACACTGCTCAAGGTTATTATCCAGGTCAAGAATATGTAGAGTTTTTCAAAGATAATGATATGTTAGAAGATGATGCAATATATTCAGCTGAACAATATATAACATTTATAGATTATGATGAATATACTGATTTAATATCTAATCAAGATACACATGTTATTGTGATAGGTCAAACAACTTGTTCACATTGTATTGCAATTAAACCTGCATTAAATCAAGTCGCTGGGCAATATAATCTAACAATAAATTATTTAAATATAACTGATATGACTGAAGAAGAAAATAATTTATTCTTTGAAAGTTTAACAACAATTGGGTATGACGATGAAGATTTTTTAAATGATGGCTCTTTCGGAACCCCACTTATTTTAATTGTAAAAGATGGCAAAGTTATAAGTTATATTAGTGGTGAAAGAACTACATCTCAGTTAGTAAGAGAATTTAAAAAATTGGATTTGATATCTGAATAGGAAGTGAAAAATGAATAATAATACTTTTCATACTTTAAAGAAAATATTTATTATATTAATTATTACATCTATTTTTGTTATTATATCAATTTTATTTATAAGCTTAATAAATAATAAATTTATAAAAGATATAAAAAGTTTTACAAATAGTGGTACGAAAGTATTATATATTTCAGATGAAGCTAATTATTCTAGTTATCCAATAAGCATATTTGATAAATACGAAGTTGAGTATTTGTATATATCTAAGGAAAATTTATCTAATTTTGAGCAATCAAAATTAAAGAAAATTATTAATAGTCAATATCTATCAAATATAATTGTTATATTTGAAAATGGTAAGATAATAGATGCTATAATAGACTATGAAACTGAAGATCATTTGAATAAATTTTTACAAGTAAATAATATAATTCCAAAAGTAATAGGTGATATAGAAGGTATAATAGATTCAACAAAGAGTTTATTAGAAACAGATTTAACCTTAATATATATTCCTTATAATTATATAGAGGGAATAGATCAACAAAATGAAATATTAAAAGAACTTACAAAACAATATAATATAAATTATAAAATGATAAATGCCTATTTGCTTAGTAATAATCAAAAACTAAAATTGAATAATTTGTTGCAAGTAAGTAATGTTATAGATCAAATCGTAATATTAGTAAAAGATAAAAAAATTGTTGGAAGTATTAGAGGAAAACAAGATAAAGAAGATTATTTAAATGATTTATATAAATATAATTTTATAAAAAAATCAGAAAATCATATGAATGAAATAAATTATGATAAATTTATAGAACTGATAAATTCTAATGATAAGAATATAATTACAATAATTAAAGATGATTGCAAATATTGTGGCAGACTAGTAGAGGATTTAAATAATATTATAGTAGATTATGGTATTACTATAAATTATATAAATATTGGTGATATAGATAGTGAGTTATCAAAAAAAATAAATTATAAATTAAATGAATTAGAGTATTTAGAAGGATTTACAACTCCTTTGACTATTATAGTTGAATCAAATAAGCTTTTGGATTTTGTTATAGGAACATCATCTGAAGACTATTTGATTGATATATTCAAAGTAAATGGTATAATAAAAGAGGTGGAATAATGAAAAATGTTTATGATTCATTAAGATTGTTTAAGTCAAAATATCCATCGACAATTGCATGGAGATTAAAAGCACATTCTAAAGTTATAGAGAAACACTTAAATCCAGGGGAAGATGTGACATATTCTTTTTTAGCTCAAAAGGGGTATTCTTCGATAGATATATTTTCTACATTTGCAGTAGTGTTAACAAACAAAAGAATATTACTTGCTCAAAAAAGAGTACTTTTTGGTTATATCTTTTTAGCAATTACTCCAGATATGTTTAATGATTTAACAGTTAACGCAGGAATAATTTGGGGAAAAGTGTTAATTGATACTGTAAAAGAAAGAGTAATTTTATCTAATATATCAAAGTCTGCAATAGATGAAATTGAAACAAATATAACTGAATACATGATGGAAGAAAAGAAAAAATATGTTATAAAAAGAGAAGATAGTTAGCTCTATCTTTTGTTGTATGGTGTAATTATGAAGAAAAAAATAAAAATACTTATATTATTAATTATTTTGATAATTTTAATTTTATGTTGTAAAAATATTTTTTATATAAAGAGTTTAAATTATAGTTTAGATTATAAGGAAGAACATTTTAACATATATGAAAAATATGAGGATGGCAATTATTATATTGAAATAAAACATAAAGATAAAATATATCCTGTAAGAATTGATAAAAAAAATACTAATAAAAAAATTATTAATAAAGTTTATTATTTTAAGGATAATACCTATGAATGTTTGTTACCAGTAATAGATAATAAAATATTGACTGATATAATGTGTTATAGTGGTAATATTATATATAATTATCATGATGTAGTTGGAAAAGATAACAAATTAGATGAATTTGTTGCAACAATATCAGAATATAATATAAATCAGTTTAAAGATAATAATATAAAGAAAAAAACAATAAATAATGTTGATTTGTACACAGAAAATAATATACAAAAAAATATAGCAATAACAACATATAATGGTTTAGTCACTGATTTCGTCAATATTAAGTTATTTGATACAGATTTATATAATAATAAAATAAGCGCATTTGTAGATAATTTCTATTTAGTTGCAGATTATGAGAATCAATATGAATTTAAATATTTTTATGTTGTAGATTTAAATACAAAAAAAATAAAAAAAATTAAGTCAAAATATGAAATTTCATATGATTCTTATATACAAGGCATAGTAGATGATAAAGTATATTTATATGATAAAGATAATGAAAATCAATATGAAATAGATGTAAAGAAAGAAAAAATTAATATAATATCAAAAGATGATAATATTAAGTATTATAAAAATAAAAAATGGGAAACAATGAGCAAAACAAAAGCTAATAAAGAAATTTATTTTGATTACACTTCTTTAGAAAATAATTTTACAGATTTTGATGAAGTAATAGAAACAAATAATTATTTTTACTTACTTAAACAAAACATAAACCAATATGATTTATATAGAGTGGATAAAGAAAATATTGATATATATAAGTTTATAGGGATTGTACCTACTAATTTAATTTATTATAAAGATAATTACTTATACTATGTATATGAAAATGAGTTATACTTTTATAGTGATATATATGGGAAAAGGACATTGCTAAAAGACGATGAATTGCAATTTAATGATACAATAAAATATTATATTAATTAATGAGGGAGGATTTTATGAAGACAATATTAACAGGTGATAGACCAACAGGTAAACTTCATTTAGGACATTATTTTGGATCTCTAGAAAATAGAGTAAAAATGCAATATGATTATGATACTTATATCTTAATTGCAGATGTTCAAGCCTTAACAGATAATTTTAATAATCCAGAAAAGGTAAGAGAAAATGTGCGTGAATTAGCACTTGATTATTTATCAGTAGGAATAGATCCAAAGCAGTCTCATATTTATATACAGTCTTTAGTTCCACAAACAGCTGAACTTACAGTTTATTTTTCAAATTTAGTTTCTGTACCTAGATTATTTAGGAATCCAACTACTAAATTTGAATTAACTCAAAAACAAGAATTATTTGGAAATACGGGTGAAAGTATAACATATGGATTTTTAGGATACCCAGTAAGTCAGGCTGCAGATATTGCAACTGTAAATGGGAATATAGTTCCTGTTGGGGAGGATCAGTTGCCTCACATAGAACAGGCTCGTGAAATAGTAAGAAAGTTTAATAATATATATGGAGATACATTTAATGAACCTGAAGCAGTATTAAGCGATAACCCTAGAATAAAAGGTTTAGATGGTAGCGAGAAAATGAGTAAATCTCTTAATAATTGCATTTATTTATCAGATGATGATGAAACAATAACTAAGAAAGTTATGACCGCAGTTACTGATCCTAATAAAATTAGAAAAGATGATCCTGCTAATCCAGAAGTGTGCATGGTATATTATTATCACAAATTGATAAAAAATCCTAATATATCAACAGTATGTACTGAATGTAGGAATGGAGAAAGAGGATGTGTATTCTGTAAAAAGGAACTAGCTAGAAATATTATTGAATTTTTAAAACCTATACAAGAGCGAAGAAAGTATTATGAAGAAAGGCCAGAAGAAATTGAGAGAATATTAAAAGAAGGCACTGAAGCGACGAGAAAAAAAGCTGAGGAAATAATGAAGAGAGTTCGTGAAAACATGAAATTAAATTATTTTGACGAATAGTAACAAAAAATGTGCAGTATTATAGCACATTTTTGTTATCTTGATTTTTTAATTAACCTATAAAATTTTAATAGAATAGGATAAAATAATTTTATAGGATAATATATTTTTGAAGTTGGTAGATCATATTCACCTGCAAATTCTAAGACTTGTCCATTGAATTTTTCTTTGAAAGCTGTAAGATGGTCATTAAGATTTCCATCAATTCCTCCTAAATTACAGTAATGACAGTTATTTCTTATTGAAAATTTTAATATTTCAAAAACAACACCAGTGGAAACTCTTAATTTTGTTAAGTTTAAACTATTTCCTGCATATAGATATTCACTAGTCCTTATGCCCTTTTTATTTGAAGGTAAAATTATTAATGAAGCAGATAGTATCATATTATTACCATTATTTTTTAATAACTCTTTTGCTTCATTTAACTCTTCTTCTTTTGAATTATTATTTTGCAAAAAGTCAATATATTTATTCAAATCTATTTTTCCAAAAATTAAATAAGCATTATCTTTATAATTTTTCATTATCTTAATAAAATATTCTTCATTCCTTAAACTGATGTTTTGTTTTATTTCAGTCTGTTTTAAAAGATCTACTAAATCCTTAACTTTATTAATGTCATCAGTTATTTCAAATTTAATTCCTCTTTTTTCGTGAAATGATCCAATATAGTATTTAAATTTACTTTTATAAGTTTTTAGTATCTCTTCTTCACTCAATATGTTAGAATTAATATCACATAGTGGAGCAAACATATTATATTGAGGCTGTAAATTTTTATCTATTTCTTTGTTTATTCCTGTAAATTTATAACCCAAATTAAGTAAATTTTTATGCTTAGTTTCATAGTCTATAGCATAATTATTAGCAATTTTATCACCTTTAAAACTATATTGTTTTATACAAAAGTTAGGGTCTATTTTAACTACATATGCTTTATTTTCTTTTGCTAATTTTTTAATGTTAACAGTCATTTCTTTTAAATCTTCGTAATTGGTAAAGTCTATTAAATATCCTCTAGGGATATAAAATATATTTAAATTTTTAACTATAGTTCTAACCAAAACTAAACATACACCAACTAATATTTTATCTTTATATAATCCACAATGAAAAGATTTCCAATTGTTCTTTACATTACCCCAATTATATTCTTGCATAAAACTCGCCATAGAATAGTTTTCAATGAATTTATCATATTCTTCTTTTTTTAAATTATTTGTGAATGTATACATTTTATCCCATCTTTCTTAAATTATTATACCCTAAAGAATGAATTTTTACAACTAAATCTATTCTTTAATTCTTATCTTGTTAAAACAAGTAAAAAATAGTATAATATTCATTATAGAGGTGGTTTATGAAAAAAAATTCTTTTATAGAAGGTGCGGTAGTCGCAACTGCTGGAATAGTTATAGTTAAAATAATTGGACTTTTATATGTAATTCCTTTTAATATGATAATTGGAGAACAAGGTGGGGCACTCTATGGATATGCATATAATATCTATATGTTATTTTTATCTATATCTAGTGCTGGATTCCCTTTTGCTATTAGTAAACTTACAAGTGAGTATAATGCCTTAGGCTATAAAAAGGCGGTAAAAGATACTTATAAAATTGCAACAAACATAATACTTATAATTTCAGTTTTGATATTTTTAATTTTGTTTGTTTTTGCTCCAGAGATTGCTAAATTGATAATTGGTAATGTAGAGAATACAAGTACATATGATGATGTTTCATTTGTAATCAGAATGGTGTCTTTTGCGATTTTAGTAGTACCATTCTTAAGTGTTACTAAAGGATTTTTACAAGGACATAAATATATTAGTCCAACGAGTATAAGTCAAGTAATTGAACAAATAGTAAGAGTAATAGTAATTTTAGCAGGAAGTTTTATAGCTTTAAAAGTATTTAATGCTGATATGAAAACTGCTATTGGTATAGCAGTTAGTGGAGCATTTTTTGGAGGAATTTTTGCTTATATATATCTTAAAATAAAGATAAAAAAATCAAAAATATTACCTAAGACTGTAAAAAAAGATAAAGTTGATATAACTAAAAAGGAAATAGTACAAAAAATAATTATGTATTCTATTCCGTTTATAATAATAAGTTTAATATATAATTTATATAATACTGTTGATATGATACTTGTATCAAGAACAATGAATGATATATTAAAAATGCCTGAAACTGTAACTGCATCCGTTGTTAGCATATTTACAACTTGGGGTGTTAAATTGAATAATATATTACTTGCAGTTACAACAGGATTAACAACTAGTTTAATTCCAAATATAGTAAGTAGTTATACGAAAGGTAATATGAAAGATGTAAATAGCAAATTTAATAAAGCATTACAATGTGTATTGTTAATAATAGTTCCTTCAACTCTTTTTCTATCTTTATTGGTTGAACCTATTTGGACTCTGTTCTATGGTACTAGCACATATGGTCCTATAGTTTATAAAGTATTTGTGTTTGCTGCACTTTTTGGTGGCTTGTATTCAATAGTAGTAAATACATTGCAGGGTTTAAACAAATATAAATTAGTAATAATTAGTGTGCTTATTGGTTTAATATTAAACACGGTGTTAGATGTTCCTTTTATGTTACTCATGCATAATTTAGGTTATGATGTTAGTTATGGTGCAATTTTGGCAGCTGTAGTAGGATATACGGTTTCTATAATAATATCTTTGGTATCACTTCATAGAAAATATAACTTCAGTTTTACAGATACAAAAAAAAGATTGCCCAATTATATTTTATCTTGGTTAGTATTTGAAATTGTTATAATAATTATGAAATGGATTATACCTACTGATATGAGTGGAAGATTGATTCAAATACCAATATTAATTATATTTGGAATTATAAGTTTTGGAATATATTTTGTTATGAATTATTTTAACGGTAATTTGCAGAGTTTATTTAATATAAAGAAAAGAGGTAAAAAATGATAGTAGCAATTGCAAGCGATCATAGAGGATTTGAGACAAAACAAATATTGACAAAATATTTAACTGATAAGGGATATACTATAATTAATTGTGGTACTAATTCAACCTCTAGAGTGGATTATACAAAATATGGATTTAAATTAGGAGAGACAGTAGCATCAAAAGTTGCAGATTATGGTATAGCTATTTGTGGGAGCGCGATAGGGATATCAATTGCTTGCAACAAAGTCAAAGGAATTAGATGTGGCAAGATTAATACAGTAGAAGAAGCTATACATGGAAAAGAAAAAGACTTTATAAATATTATAGCTATTTCTGGTGAAAGTGATATAGAAGAAAATAAAAAAATAGTAGATGCATTTTTAAATTCTAAAGAAAATATGACTGATCCAGCTTACAAAAATAGAGTAGATCAAATACGAGAATACGAAAATGATTAAAGTAATTTTATATGTGATATTTCTTCCATTCGTAATATGGTTAATGGAAGGTTTAAATTTAAATAGAATATTTAAACAATCAAGAATAATACAAGCTAGAATAATATATCTAATGATAGCTATATCTATAACATATTTAACAACTAATTTTCTATATGATTTTTTTATAAATTTTAAAATATTATAGTAGTATGATTTCTAAGGAGATGAGTACCTTGATAAAAAAAATACTGCTTTTTTCATGCCTTATAGTATTAATTCCTTTTATAATAGTAACAATATTTATTAGAGATGATGATATAACTTTTAATTTTTCTCAAAATAGTACAGTAAGGGTATATAGAGAAAGTACACAGGACATAGATATTGTACCAATAGAAGAGTATGTAATTGGAGTAGTTGCGGGAGAAATGCCTATAGATTTTGAATTAGAAGCATTAAAGGCACAAGCAGTTGCAGCAAGATCTTATGTAATGATACAAATGGAACGTAATATAAATAATAATTATGATGTTGTAGATAACGTTACTAATCAGGTCTATTTAGATAGTAATTATCTTATGAGTGTTTGGAAAGAATCATATACTAATAATATTAGTAAGATAAAGTTGGCAGTTTTATCTACAAAAGGAGAGTATATATCATATAATGGCAAGGTTGCTGAAGCATTATTTTTTTCAACTAGTCCTGGATATACAGAAAATAGTGAAGATGTATTTGAAAATGAGGTTTCTTATCTTAGAAGTGTAGAGAGTCCTTGGGATAAAATATCTCCAGTATATAGTACAAGTACAACTCTATCTTTAAATGATTTTTGCAATAAATTAGGAATTGACTACAGTGATATATTAAATATTCAAGTAATTGATAAAACAAATACTGGTAGAGTAAAGCGAATAAAAATAAATAATAGAGAAATGACTGGGAATTTTGTATCTTTGACGTTAGCACTTAAATCTACATTTTTTGAAATTGTACAAGAAAATAACAAAATTATCATAAATAATAAAGGTTATGGACATGGCGTAGGCATGAGTCAGTATGGAGCTCAAGGAATGGCACTTGAGGGTTATAATTATAAAGATATTTTAAAACATTATTACACAGGTATAGAAATAAAAAATTTTTAAAAAAAAGTATAAAAATTTAAAATTTGTTCACACTTAAAAATGAGGTGAATAAAATGGAAAAAAGACAATTAAAAAAATCAGTTGTATATAGTTTATATGCTATTTCTTTTATGCTTTTAGTTGGTGGAATTGTTTTACTAGGATATGCTACTAGAAGAGCTAGTGATCCACAGTATGAATATGTATCAAAAGGTATTTTAGACTATGAAGAAAATATAAAAGTAGTAAATACAGGAGATATAATATCAAGACCATATACAGATGCTAATGTTAAAATAGTTAAAAATTATTATGATTACAAAGCAGAAGCTGAATCACAAGAAAATTCATTAATTTTTTATGAAAATACATATATGCAAAGTAGTGGTGTATCATATTCTTCAGGTGATGAATTTGATATTGTATCTATATTAAATGGTAAAGTAAAAGAAGTAAAAGAAGATACTACATTAGGAAATATAATAACAATTGATCATGATAACGGGATAACAAGTGTATATCAGAGTGTAAAAGATATAACAGTAAATGTTGGAGATGAAGTAACAGCAGGGCAAATAATTGCTAAAAGTTCCACATCAAACATATCAACAGAGTTAGAAAATCATCTGTATTTTGAATTAATAATCAATGGTGTATGTGTAAATCCAGAAAATTATTATGATAAATCAATTAATGAAATATAGGGCATTATAGATAAATAGCCCTTTTTATGTATAAACACACTTTAAAAATATATAATTAATTAAAGAGGTGTTATATGAATTCTTTAATAATTAGACGAGTATTAGATGAGGCTAATTATATGATAGATACAAAAAAAACAATAAGAGAAATAGCAAAAATATTTAATGTTTCTAAAAGCACTGTACACAAAGATTTACATGAAAGATTAATTGATATTGATCCAAATCTTTTTGGTAAAATAAATAATATTTTAAAATATCATATTGATATAAGACACATAAGGGGAGGAGAATCTACCAAAAAAAAGTATAAAAGTTTATCATAATTTAATAAAAACAGGAAAATTATGGTATAATAAATAAAGATGGAGGATGGAATAATGTTTGCAAAGGATATAGGAATAGATTTAGGGACTGCTAATGTACTCATATATATCAAGGGTCAAGGTATTGTTTTAAATGAACCTAGCATTGTGGCAATCGATTCAGATACTAAGAAGATACTGGCAGTAGGGAAGCAGGCTAGGGAAATGCTAGGAAGAACCCCTGGCAAAGTTTTAGCTATAAGACCTATGAAAGATGGAGTAATTGCTGATTTTGAAGTAACTGAAATGATGCTTAATAGTTTTATTAGAAAAGTAAACGGTAAAAGTTTTTTATCTAGACCAAGAATATTAATTTGTTGTCCCTCTAATATAACGCAAGTAGAAAAAAATGCTATAAAAGAAGCTGCTGAAAGGACAGGTGCGAGAAAAGTCTTTTTGGAAGAAGAACCAAAAGTAGCAGCAATTGGTGCAGGATTGGATATATCAAAGCCTAGTGGAAATATGGTAATAGATATTGGTGGGGGAACGACTGATATTGCAATCCTTTCTTTAGGAGATATAGTAAAAAGTGAGTCAATTAAAATAGCAGGAAATACTTTTGACAGTGATATTATAAAATATATAAAGGACAAATATAAATTATTAGTTGGTGATAGAACTGCAGAGGATATTAAATTAGAAATAGGCTCTGTTTATCCAGAAGGTAGAAATGATAAAATGGATGTAAAAGGAAGAGATTTAGTTACTGGCCTTCCGCATACTATAACTTTATGCAGTGAAGAAATTGAGGAAGCATTAAGAGAAAGTGTTTATACGATTATTCATTCTGCCAAGAATGTATTAGAACAAACTCCTCCAGAGCTGTCAGCTGACATAATTGATAAAGGTATAGTTATAACAGGCGGAGGGGCTTTAATTCATGGATTTGATGAATTACTTTCACATGAATTAAAAGTACCAGTATTTGTTGCCGAAAGCCCTCTTACTTGTGTAGTAGAAGGAACGGGAATACTTTTAGATAATATGCATTTGTTAGAAAATAAGTAAAAACTTATTTTTTTTGTAATATAATTATGTTATATAAATATATTATAATAGGGAATAATTATTTGCGTAGAATGTAAAAAATAATTGACATAAAAAGATTTATTTGATACAATTGATTTGTTAGTAGTGAGGAAGGAGTGAGTTTATGGATAATAATACACAAAAATCTGGTTCAAATGTAGGAGGAATAGTAGGTTTAGTATGTGGTATCATATCTATAGTTTTATATTGGGTACCATGGTTTAATATTATTACTTTAATTCTAGGAATCGTTGGAATCGTGTTTTCTGTAAAGGGTCGTAAAAATGCACCTGGTGGAAAAACAGGATTAGCAACAGCAGGCTTAGTTTTATCTATTATAGGAACTGTTTTAAGTGGTATTGGATTTATAACTTGCACATTATGTGTTACATGTGCTGCAACAGCAACTGCACCATATTATTATTAATAAAAAGTCTATAAGACTTTTTAATTTTGAAAAATATTATGATAGATAGGTGATGGAAATGATACCCAATATTAATTTACTTGGTAAAGAAATAACACCATATATGGTTATGGCTTTAATAGGAGCTTTTGTAGCGAGTATTTTTGCGTGTTATTTAACAAAAAAAAAGAATGAAGATGTAAATGAAACTATAATTTTATTATTAATATCCGTAGTAGGTGTATTAATTGGATCACACCTTTTATATGGTATAACAAATATTGATGAAATTATAAAACTAATAACTCATTTTAATAAATTAAGAGGTTTTAACGGATTCGTAAATGTAATATCATATATATTTGGTGGAGCAGTATTTTATGGTGGATTAATTGGTGGACTTATTGTAGGATATATTTACATAAATAAAAAGAAATTAAATAAATCAATCTATTATGATATAGGTGCCGTTATAATTCCTTTATTTCATTTTTTTGCAAGAATAGGTTGTTTTTTATCAGGATGTTGTTATGGAATAACAAGCAATATAGGATTTAAGTATGAGCATTCATTAATAGAATCAGCTAATGGAGTGACGAGATTTCCAATTCAGTTAGTGGAATCATGCTATAATCTCTTATTATTCATATTATTATATAGTTTATATAAAAAAGAAAAATTAAAAGGTTTACTTTTATATTTATATTTACTTCTTTATGGTATAGCTAGATTTATATTTGAATATTTTAGAGGTGATGATTATAGGGGCTTTTTGTTTGGATTATCTACTTCACAAATTATAAGTATTGGTGTGGTAATATTTTCTATAATTATGCTCATAACAAAAAGAAAAAAAATATCAAACTAAAATGATATTTTTTATTTTTTTAATTTTTCATTTATTTCTTTTGTATTTTTATTAATATTTAGTATAACTGTAGTAAGTTCGTATGCGAGTCTCAACATAATATTACCACCTATTAATAGTATTAGAAAATATATTGTATCATTTACTATATACTTAAATGAGTATAAAGTTATAAATAATGCTATAGTTATATATGATACTTTTAATAATTCTTCTATTAATAAAGTTTTAAAAGTTAAAAAATCACGAACTTTACCTAAGAAACCATTCATTTTTGCTTTTTTTCTCAAAAGAGTAAAATACAATACCAACCCTCCTGCGATAGCAATAACTATTGAAACTATTGACCAAATAAAACCATAATTAATAGAATTTACCGCATATAAATAATTTTCAACGCCATTTTCCAAATTCATAAAATCCTCCTTTAATGAAATTATAGCACTTATTAATAAAAAAATAAATATTAATAATTTAAAATATTTATTTTTACTTAATTTTATGAATTTATGATGAATAATATTTTTTTATGATTAAGGACATATAAAGTTTATTTTATCAAAATAAATTTTTTATTAGAATAAGATTTTATGATGATTCAAAATTTATATACTTTAAGTTAAGTATTTTTAAATCTTTTTATAAGTATAATTTCTTTTAGTACCCATTTAAATCACCTATATTTCATATTTCGTATGTATTATAAAACCAATGAGTTAAAAAAATAAATATTTAGTAGTAACTAAACATTTATTAGAATGTAGACAAGGCTCCAGTTTAAAAACTAGAAATTTACTTGTTTTTATTAATTATTTCTTTTTTGTATTATCTTTATATTTATTTAAATAATAATCTCTAAGTTCTTTAAATCTATTAAAATGAACTACTTCTCTTTGTCTTAAAAATGAAAGTGGAGCTAGTAAATCAGGATCATTTGTTAAATCCATTAAATGCTCATAAGTAGCTCTAGCTCTTTGCTCGGCTGCCATATCACTAGTAAGATCAGCATTCCAATCTCCAGAAGCTTCTATATATGCGGCTGTGAATGGTACTCCAAATGCATCTACTGGGAATAAGGCATGATCATGTTCAACATATTGTGGTGATAACCCAGCAGACATAAGTTCAGCTGGTGTAGCACCTTTCATAAGTTGGTATACCATAGTAGCAATCATTTCAACATGAGCAAGTTCCTCTGTACCTATGTCATTAAGGAGTGCATATCCCTTTTCATCAGGCATAGTATATCTTTGATTTAAATATCTCATTGCAGCAGAGAACTCACCATCAGGGCCACCATATTGGGCAAGTAAAGCCTTCGCCATTTTTAAATCTTTATTTTTGATGTTAATAGGATATTCTAATTTTTTTTCATATTTCCACATAATGACCTCCTAATTATCCCATGGCCAAGGCATATCATCCCAGGCCCAAGGATACGAATTTAAACTGTCACTATTTAGAGTAATAGGTCCAAATTTATTTTCATATTCTTTCAACATATTTTCTTTTTCTTTCCTATATTGATTAAACAAATTAATTGCATTTTTTTCATTTGGAAAAACATCTAAATAAAGATTTAAATCTTTCATAGCGAAACTAAGAGAATCTATATAAGTTAGAAGTTCTGCTTGTTCATTCATAGGCTTAATTTCATATGGCTCCTGAAGTTTATAAGGATCATATAAATTTTTAAATAAATTTCCTCTAATAAATCCATTATATGGATCATATAATTTAGTAGTATCTTGATTTACATAATTATTAGTTGCATTATTATACATATTTTCATTTATAGTTTGTTCTAAACCATAGGCAATAGGATTTGAAGCGTTTATATAATTTTTCTTATTCATACTTTTTATATCCATATTAGAATTCATATAGTTTTTAAAATTAGGGTAGTTATTCATAATTTCCTCCTCGCTTTATATTATGAAATAGTGATATAAGTGTATAGGTAAATGTCTAATTATACAAAAAGGTTAAATGAAAAGTAAATGTCATATTAACTAATAAAAATGATAAATGTAAGAGAAAATGGGAGAAAAAGCAAAAAA
>CANPYQ010000011.1 GCA_947588865.1 uncultured Bacilli bacterium | reverse complement strand
TCGTAATTTCTCTAGTCAAGTAGCATTTGAAATAGATCAAGAGCAAAGAAAAATAATTAATAATTGTTACGAAAAAACCAAAAAAATATTAAAAGAAAATAGAGATTTATTAGATTTGATAGCTAACACATTGCTCGAATATGAAACTATAACAAAAGAACAAATAGATTATTTAGTCAAAAATGGTTGTATGCCAGATGAAGATGGAGAAATTGATTATAGTGACTACAAAGAGGCTAGTTTAAAAGACTTAACAGAAAAAGAATTAAAGGATTTAGCAAAAGAAAAAGGTATTAAAAATATAGAAAATTTGAATAAAGATGAAATTTTAAAAAAATTAGAAGAGGATGAGTAATAATTCTCTTTTTTATTGTAAAAAAATATAAATTATGTTAAAATAATTATAGAATAAAGAGGTGTTAAAATGGAAAATATAGATAAAAATATAAAAAAAGAAAAATCCAATGACCCTTTTGACGATTATTTTGAAAATTTAGATATAGATTCTGATATAAGAAAATTATATGAGTTAATCGGAGATGACGAACAAAAAGATGAATTTGAAAGGAATTCCTATCTAAATAAATTAAGAAATAAAAATCATAAAAGATACTATGATATAAATATTTCTAAATTAGAAAATCTCCCTTATGATTTTGATGATATAATAAAAGATATAATAAAATTATATGGATTCATAGATTATAAAAATTTATTAACTCAAAATTTAGAAGATTCACAAAATAGTGAAAAATTACTTAATAATATATATAAAAAATTAAATAGATTAGATAGAATGGTAAAGAATGAATTAAAAGAATTAAGCACAAAAAATGACCAAAGTCAATCTAAATTTAGTATTCAATTTTTTAAAAGTTTAAATATAGATGAAAAATCTAGAAGCGAATTATTGAAAAAATATAATGAATTAGTTTTATATAATTCAGTAATAACACAAGATGTATATGAAGATTTGGCAAGACAGCTAAAAAGGAGAAATTATATAGATGAAATTTTAAAAATTTTAAATATAGAAGAAGAAAATAAATTAAGTATAACTAAAAAGGAAAAACTCTATAATTTAAACAAAAGGATAGAAGAACAAATAAATAAATATAATAATAAAATAAATTATTTGCAAGATTTAATTTCAGAAAATAGTAAATACATAATTGAGTTTGATGATTTTAAAAATTTCTACAATAAAATAATAGCTTACGATGATAAAAATTATAATAATGCAAAGCAAACATATGAAATTTTATTCGATGATAGTAAATTTAATATATTAATAAAAGAATTTGAGGAAAAATTTATAAAAGAAATAGAAGATCAAAAAGCTGAAGAAAAGTTCATATATGAAAAAATTGGAATAAAAAATATTAAAACTACTATTAATTACATCATAAATTATTACTTAGAATCCATTGATCCAGAATCAAAAAGCGTAATAGAATATATAGTTCAAAAAATAAATAATAATAATTATGATTTAAAAGAAATTGAACAGGTTTTGAGTATAATAATAAAGGAAATATGGCAAAATACCATAACTGATGTATATTCTTTTAATCCAAAAGAAGATTATTACTTTATATGCTCAAATAATCAATTTATTGATGAAAAATATGAGACCATATTGATTACAAGAAAAGAATTAAACAAAGTTAATGATTATTTAGATTATCAAATAGGGTTTATCTGTGGATATAATGATAATATAATGTATATAACTGAAAACGATGATATAATGACTGTTTCTTACAATGATATGTCAAACTTAAAAACACCTGTTCAAATAGAACAAGAATTTATTAATTTTAAAGTTTGTAATCGAATAGCGCTTAATGGATATAAAACTAAAATTGTAGCCGTATATTTTATTAATGATGGTAATAGTGATGTTTATAATAAAGCTATTAAGCTTGCAAATGAAAATAATTTGCCTTTAATAGAATTAAAAAAATCTCAAGATTTTAAAGATTGATTATAGTAGTGTATTTTAAATGTCATAGTTTAACTTCGATTATAAATTTAAAATAAAATATAAAGAAATAATTAGAGTAAAAAGATAAATAAAAATTTAAACTGTACAAGAAATTGTACAGTTTTAGTATTTAAAAAATAAATAATTGTATTGTTTTTTAAAAATATATATAGTAAACTATTAACTGAGGTGATTTCATGAGTTTAAAGGCAGGGATAGTAGGACTTCCAAATGTAGGTAAAAGTACTCTTTTTAATGCAATAACTAAAAAAAATATATTAGCTGCTAATTATCCTTTTGCAACTATAGACCCAAATATAGGTGTAGTAGTTGTACCGGATGAAAGATTAAATTATTTAAATGATTTATATAAACCAAAAAGTTTAGTTCCTACGACATTCGAGTTCACAGACATAGCTGGATTAGTTAAAGGCGCTTCTTTAGGTGAAGGATTAGGAAATAAATTTTTGTCACATATAAGAGAAGTTGATGCTATATGTGAAGTAGTTAGATGTTTTGAAAATAGTGATATTATTCATGTTGAAAATGTTGTGGATCCTATAAGAGATATAGAAATAATTGAAGTAGAATTAATATTATCAGATCTAGAAATAATAGAAAATAGATTTAATAAAATAGGTAAAAAAGCATCATTATCGAAAGATAAAGAAGTTCAAATGGAGGCACAAATTTTAACTAAATTAAAAGAAACATTACAAAAAAATATTCCAATTAGAAGAATTGAATTAACAGAAGAAGAAAAATTATATATAAAACCATTTAATTTATTAACAAATAAACCTATTATGTATGTTGCTAATGTTTCTGAAGATGATTTGTTAACTAGCAATAACAAATATATAGAAAAAGTAAAAGAATATGCGAAAAAAGATAATGCCGAAGTGGTTGTTGTCTGTGCTAAAGTAGAATCAGATTTAAGTGAAATGAGTACTGATGAAAAAAATGAATTTTTGAAAGAATTAGGAGTAAATGAAAGTGGCATAGATAAACTTATAAAAGCATCATATGAATTGTTAAATCTTAAAACTTTTTTCACTGCAGGAGTAGATGAATGTAGAGCTTGGACATTTAAAAAGGGTATGAAAGCTCCGAAATGTGCAGGCATTATACACACAGATTTTGAAAAAGGATTTATAAAGGCTGAAATAATGAGTTATGAAGATTTAAAAAAATTTGGAAGTGAAAAACAAGTTAAAGAAGCAGGAAGAATGAGGCTTGAGGGCAAAGATTATATAATGCAAGATGGGGATATTTGTTATTTTAGATTTAATGTATAAAAAAATTTACTAAACTTACATGCTTTTTGTTTTAACTAGTAATGTTGATATTATATCGATAATAAATAATATAATAAAAATGTATGTAATGAATTTAGGTATTTTAACTATTATTTTATCAAATAATGGTTTAATAAAATAAATTAGTAAAATGCTACTTAGCCCCCACAATAATGCCATCTCCAATGAGGTATATCTGCCTATATTAAATTTATGATTAGTATAGTTCCAAAGTTCTACATTAAATACTGATTTTATTAAGTATCCACCTATGGATTCTATTGTAGCCAATATAATAGAACAAGAAAAAAACAGTGTAAGCACTTTTAAATATTTATTTAATTTAAAATTATCAATAAATTTATGAATTAATAAAATACTAACAGTGCCTATTCCATATATTGGTGTCCAGTATCCTAAAAATATACCGCTATCTCCATTTGAGTAAAAAAAAGATTCTATCGCATGACCTATTACTGAGAAAACAAAAAAATAATTTAAATAATAATACATATAATTCACCAGTATTATTATTCTGATTTATTAAATTTTTATTCAAATATTAATTTTAAAAAAATATAATTAATAAGGTTTACAAAATAAAAAAAGTTTGTTATAATCTAAAACGAGTAAGAAATTTACTCCTTGCAAGAAATTGCCAAAGACCATAAGGAGGTGTACTATGAGAAATTATGAAATAATGTTTATTGTAAGGCCAACATTATCTGAAGAGGATATTAAAAAAATTGCATCTAATTTTCAAAAAACATTAGAAACTAATGGAGCAAAAGTAACTAATGTAGATGCTTGGGGTCAAAAGAATTTAGCATATGAAATAAAAGTTGGTAATAATACTTACAAAACTGGATACTACTTCGTAGTTAATATTGAAGCTAATAATGATAAAGCAATAAAAGAATTTGATAGATTAGCTTTAATAAGTAACGATATTATTAGACATATAATAATAAAAAAAGAAGACTAAGAGGTGAAGTATGAATAAAGTATTATTATTAGGTAGACTAACTGCTAAACCTGAGTTACGTTATACACAACAAAATACCGCTTTTACAAGATTTAGTGTAGCTGTAAATAGAAATTTTACGAATTCAGATGGTAAAAGAGATGCGGATTTTATAAATGTAGTAGCTTGGAGAAGACAAGCAGAAACAATTTCAAAATATTTTGATAAAGGTAATTTAATTGCAATAGAAGGAAGATTGCAAACTGGAAGTTATGATGATAAAGATGGAAATAAAAGGTATACGGTTGATGTGGCTTTAGATAATTTTGAATTCGTAGAGAGCAAATCCGCAAAAGCTCTTTCAAGTTCAGAATCAAGTGTTTATGAACCAACACCATATGATTACCAAAATTCAGATTCTCAATCAGAAATAAATGTAGAAAATGATCCATTTGCTGAATTTGGCGATAGTGTTTCTATTGATGATAACTTTCTAGAATAATAGGAGGAATTTATGGCAGAATTTTATAGAAAAAAGAAAAAAATATGTCAAATGTGTGCTGGTAGAGATGTTGATTATAAAAATGTAGAAGTAATAAAAAAATATATTAGTCAAGATAAAGGAAAAATATTACCAAGAAGAATTACTGGTACATGTTCTAATCATCAAAGACATATAGCAACTCAAGTTAAATATGCAAGACATATGGCTTTAATACCATTTGTTAAATAAGGTATATTATACCTTTTTTTGTTAATAAAAGATAAAAAGCAGTTTGATGCAATTAATCTGATAATTCAATAAAGTTGAAAAGTATATAGAAAAATTAAAAACTATAATATTAAAATTAATAAAAGGTGGTAGTTATGTTTTTTTTACAACAATTAATTGATAAAGCTAAAAAAAATAATAATAAATTATCATATGATGAAATTAATAAATTAGGATTAAGTGATGAAGATTTAGATAATTTATTTTATTCTTTAATTGAACATGGAATAGTTATAGATGATTATACTGAGTCTAATTTTGATAATAATTGCAGTTATCTTAATGATTTAAATGAAGTTTCGGATGTATCAATGTATAGCAAAGATTCTTTAGCTTTGTATTTAACAGAAATTAATAAATTTCCTGTCTTAACCAAAGAACAAGAAAAGGAATTGTTTATTGAGTATAAAAATGGCAATAAAAAAATAAAAGAATATATTATAAATTGTAATTTGAAATTTGTAGTTTATTTTGCAAGGAAAAGTAGTAGCTACAGAGTTCCTTTAATAGATTTAATACAAGAAGGTAATATTGGATTAATTAAAGCCATAGATAAATTCGATGTAACAAAGAATATAAAATTTTCATCATATGCATCGTATTGGATTAAGCAAGCTATTTGTAGTTATAAAAATGAAAAGTCATATTTAATAAGGTATCCTATGCATGCATCAATTGATATAAAAAAAATAAAGCGTCTTGCAGACGAATATGAGGATAAATACGGAAAATATCCAGATATACAATATATAACTACGAAATTAAATTTATCAGAAGACAAGGTTAAAGAGTATTTAAATAGCATGCATGAAATACTTAGTTTAGATTCAAATATAACAGATGATTCAAAAGATTCGTTGATTGATATTATAGTAACAGATGATCGTGAATTTAGGTTATCAGAAACAAAAATTGATTGTGAAAAAATTAACAAAATAATGAAAGAGATATTAACTGAAAGGGAATATAAAATAATTATACTAATATATTTTAAGGGGAAGACACTACAAGAAATTGGAAAAATTTATGGAATAAAAAGACAAAGGGTTAATATAATAGAAAAAAATGCATTAAAAAAAATAAAAAGAAAATTAATTCGATGGGAAATGTAAGTTGAAAATATAGTTTTATTGAACTATTTAAAGTTATTAAAAATATTATTTATTTCTTTTTTAATATTTTGTGCACTTGTTTTCAAGTTATTATCATTTATAATATGAGAATTATAATTATTTGCACTATTATTTCTATTATTTAATAATTGTTGTTGTGCAGAGTTTGTACAAAGTGCCTGACCAACCATCATAAACCAATTGCCCAATGAATTTTGTTCTGCAGGAGTTAATTCGTCACAGAGCAATATGCCTAGTATAAAGGCTGAAGAAGTATAAATAGGCGCAGAGACACTAGGAACTATTTTCAAACTATCACCTAATAAAATATATTAAAGAATATTAAATAAATTTATAAATTGATATTATAAACAATATCAATTTTATTAAGCTGAGAGGAAATATTTCAAATACTGATTGATTGTGAACGAGTTTATTTTTATCTAAAGAAACAAATCAAATTGAAAAGCAAATTAATCCCTTTCGCAGTTATGCTAATCCTTGTTAATATATTTATAAGTAGCAGAGATATGTTTATAATTTTCGATTTTAATTTGATGAATCGATATATTATATTTACATTTTTTAAAAAATTGGCAAAATAATAAAAAAAATCAAAAAAGTGTTGATTTTTTTTATTAAATAACGTATAATCTTGTATGTGTGACGTTGCGTTGATGTGTAAGGTTGCTGATACGCCAGGTTAAGTTGTTAGAAAAAATAATCAGACTATTAGGTTTTTACACGGAGCATGTCTATACTGGATATAGGCGAAGGGAGGATACATTATGTCAAAAACTAAAATTCGTATCAAATTAAAAGCGTTTGAACACAAAAGTTTAGACAAAGCTTGCGCTAAAATCGTTGAAACAGTTAAGAGAAATGGTGGGGAGATTGTTGGACCAGTTCCATTACCAACTGAGGTTGAAAAAATCACTATTTTAAGGGCTGTTCACAAATATAAAGATTCACGTGAGCAATTTGAAAGAAGAACACACAAAGACTAATTGATATCATAGATCCATCAAAGGAAACTATCGGAGCACTTGCTCATTTAGATATTCCAAGTGGCGTAGATATCAAAATAATTAAATAAGGAGGATATATATGAAAGGAATCTTAGGTCGTAAAATTGGAATGACTCAAGTGTTTACAAAATCTGGTAAATTAATTCCTGTAACCGTTGTTGAAGTTGAAAAAAATGTAGTAACACAAATCAAGACTAAAGAAAACGATGGTTACGATGCAATTCAATTAGGATTTGGGAATACTAGAGAAAAGTTAGCGACTAAAGCTTCTGCAGGGCATACTGCAAAAGCACAAACTACACCTAAGCGCTTCTTTAGAGAAATAAAAGGTGTAGATATCAATTCATATACTCTTGGACAAGAAATATCAGCTGATATATTTACTCCAGGAGAAGTAGTTGATGTGACTGGAACTACTAAAGGAAAAGGGTTCCAAGGTGTTATTAAAAGACACGGACAATCAAGAGGACCTATGGGACACGGTTCACACTATCATAGAAGACCAGGTTCAATGGGAACAATGAGACCAATGCGTGTTTTCAAGGGTAAAAAACTTGCAGGACATATGGGAACACTTACAGTAACTATTCAAAATCTTGAAGTTGTTGCTGTAGATACTGAAAATAATGTAATATTAGTAAGTGGTAATATACCTGGACCTAAAAAAGGTTTAGTTATTATCAAGAGTGCTGTTAAAGCAAATGGCAAAGTAAATGCTATGGAGGAACTTGTATCTTATGATGTAGAGGAGCCAGTTTTAGAAGAGGTTAATGAAACACAAGAAGAACAAGTTCAAGAAGATGTTACTTTAGAAAAGCCAGTTGTAGAGGAAACTGCCGAAGTAAGCGAGGCAGAAGAAACTACTAAGGAAGAAAATTAGTAGGGAGGATACATATGAATAAAATAAATGTATTAAACACAAATGGTGAAAAAGTAAAAGATATTACATTAAATAAAGAAGTATTTGGAATTGCTCCAAATGACGCAGTACTTTATGATGCAATTAAACTTGCACAAAATAATGCTCGTCAAGGAACAAGAGGTGTTAAAGGACGTTCAGATGTCTCTGGTGGAGGAAGAAAACCTTGGAGACAAAAAGGAACAGGGCGTGCTCGTCAAGGTTCTACAAGAGCACCACATTGGTATCATGGTGGATGGGCTTTCGGAAATCAAGAAAGAAGCTATTCTACTAAACAAAATAGAAAAGAAAGAGCTTTAGCGCTTAAATCAGCTTTAGCTTATAAAATTATCAATAAGGAATTAGTTGTTGTTGATAAATTAGATTTAAAAACTAACAAAACTAAGGATATGAAAAATATCTTAAGTAACTTTAAGGTTGAAAGAAATGTACTTATAATTGTTAATGAGTTAAATGATAATCTAATTCTAGCTACTCGTAATTTAAATAATGTTTTATTACTTGAAGCAAGTGAAATTAATGTACTTGATTTAGTTTCTGCAAACCTTGTAATAGCTGAAGAAGAAGCTATTAAAAGTATAGAGGAGGCTTTAGTATAATGAATAAATATAGAGATATTATAAAAGCTCCAATTATTACAGAAAAGACTGCAAATTTAAATGAAAATGGAAATATTATTACATTTAGCGTAGATCCAAAAGCTAACAAAACAGAAATAAAACAAGCAGTTGAAAAAATATTCGATGTAAAAGTTGAAAGCGTTAATACAATAAACGTTAAACCTAGAAAGAAAAGAGTTGGACGTTATTCTGGATTGACAAATAGAAAGAAAAAAGCAATAGTTAAATTAAAAGAAGGAAGTTCAATAGAACTTAATTAATCTAAGGGAGGAATACAGATGGCAATCAAAAGTTATAAATCAACGACTAATGGTAGACGTGGTATGACTACTTTAGATAATAGTGAGTTAACTAAAGTAGCACCAGAGAAATCATTACTTGTTACATTAAAGAAAAATGGTGGTCGTAATAATCAAGGTAGGATAACTGTTCGTCACCAAGGCGGAGGAGCTAAGAGAAAATATCGTATAATAGATTTCAAAAGAAATAAAGACGGTATCGTTGGTACTGTTGCATCTATTGAATACGATCCAAATAGAACGGCTAATATTGCTTTAATTAATTATATAGATGGAGAAAAAACTTATATAATTGCACCTAAAGGATTAAAAGTAGGAGACAAAGTTGAAAGTGGAGAGAATGCTGATATTAAAGTTGGTAACTCTTTACCTCTATCTAAAATTCCAGAGGGAACACTTGTTCACAATGTAGAACTTAAGGCTGGCAAAGGAGCTCAAATGGCTCGTTCGGCTGGATCAAGTGTTCAAATACTTGGATTTGAAGGAAAATATGCATTACTTAGACTAACTAGTGGAGAAGTTCGTAAGGTGCTTAGTACTTGTAGAGCTACTATTGGCGAAGTAGGAAATGAAGATTTTGAGTTAGTAAATTTAGGTAAAGCTGGTCGAAAAAGACACATGGGGATTCGTCCAACGGTTCGTGGATCAGTTATGAATCCTAATGATCACCCACATGGTGGTGGAGAAGGAAAAGCTCCAGTAGGTCATAAAGGACCTCTAACACCTTGGGGTAAACCTGCACTTGGATATAAGACTCGTAAAGGTAAAAAACAATCAGATGACTTAATAGTACATCGCCGTAAAAAATAGGAAAGGATGGAATTATGGCTAGAAGTTTAAAAAAAGGACCATTTGTAGATGATAGTCTAATGAAAAAGGTCAAAAAGGTAAATGAATCAGAGAAAAAAGAAGTTATTAAAACTTGGTCACGCCGTTCAACAATATTTCCTGAATTTATAGGTAACACATTTGCTGTACACAATGGAAAAGAATTTGTTCCTGTATATGTTACTGAAGATATGGTAGGTCACAAATTAGGTGAATTTGTTGCTACTCGTAAATTCGGTGGTCACGGTGATGATAAGGTTAAAAAGTAAAACCTAGGGAGGAAAATTTATGGAAGCAAGAGCAATCGCAAAGGGGCTTAGAATCCCACCACGTAAAGCACGTTTAATAATTGATTTAATACGCGGAAAAGACGTGGCTGAAGCAGATAAAATTTGTAGAAACTACAATAGTGAAGCTGCTAGATTAACTTTAAAAGTTTTGACTTCTGCAACAGCAAATGCCGAAAACAACTTAGGTTTAGATAAAACTAAATTATATGTTAAAGAAGCATATGTTGATGAAGGACAAACATTAAAAAGAATGAAATTTGGTTCTCGTGGACACGTAGATCCAATAAAAAAGAGAACAAGTCATATTACAATTGTTGTAAGTGATAAAAACTAAGGTAAAGGAGGAAAACTTGTGGGTCAAAAAGTTAGTCCAATTGGACTTAGAATAGGCATTAACAAATCTTGGCAATCAAATTGGTATGCTGAAGGATGCAATAATGCAAAGTATATCAAAAATGACGATAAGATTCGTAAAATGTTAGAAAAAAAACTAAAAGACGCATCAGTTTCAAGTATTCTTATTGAAAGAGACACTAAAAAGACTAATGTTGTTATAAATACAGCTAAACCTGGTGTTGTAATCGGACATGGTGGAGATGAAATTGATAAGATTAAAAAAGAATTAACAAAACTTGTTGACGAAGATATACAAATCTCTATCAAAGAAGTTAAGAATCCAGATTTAGACGCTGCAATAGTTGCAGAAAATATCGCACGTCAAATAGAAGGACGTGTATCATTCAGAATTGCTCAAAAAAGAGCAATTAGAAATACTATGAAAGCAGGAGCAAAAGGAATTACAACTTCTGTATCAGGACGTTTAGGAGGAGCAGATATGGCTCGTACTGAAGGTTATACAGAAGGTAGCGTTCCACGTCATACTTTAAGATCAGATATAGATTATGCTTGTAAAGAAGCAGATACTACTTATGGTAAGATAGGTGTTAAAGTATGGATTTGTAAAGGTGAAATCCTTCCTGCTAAAAATAAGGGAGGTAATCAAGATGGCAGTAATTCCAAAAAGAACTAAATTTAAAAATGTTCATCGTCTTCCTTATGAAGGAAAAGCAAAAGGAAATACGGAGTTGCACTTTGGAGAATATGGTCTAATGGCACTTGAAGGAGCTTGGATTACAGATAGACAAATCGAGGCAGCCAGAGTTGCTATGACTCGTTACATGAAACGTGGAGGAAGAGTTTGGATAAATATATTCCCACACCTTTCATTAACTAAAAAACCACTTGAAACTCGTCAAGGTAAAGGTAAAGGTTCTCATGATGCATGGGTTGCAGTAGTTAAAGAAGGAAAAGTAATGTTTGAAATAGGAGAAGTAAGTGAAGAAGTTGCACGCGAAGCATTTCGTCTTGCAATGCACAAACTTCCAATCAAATGTAAATTCGTAAAGAAAGAAAGTGGTGAAGGTAATGACTAATAAAGAAATAAGAGAATTATCTAATGAGGAAATACTTTCAAAAATCGAAGAAGCTAAAGAAGAATTATTTAACTTACGTTTTAAACAAGCAACAGGATCTTTAGAAAAACCTTCAAGAATTACAGAACTTAGAAAACTAGTTGCACGTATGAAAACAATTTTACGTGAAAGAGAACTAGAAAATTAGGAGGAATTATGGAAGATACAAGAAGACATGAATTAGTCGGAACTGTTGTAAGTGATGTAAATGATAAAACAATTACAGTTTTAGTTGAAACTTATAAAAACGATAGATTATATGGAAAAAGAGTTAAATATTCTAAAAAATATACTGCACACGACCCTAAGAACGAAGCTAAAAAAGGCGATAAAGTTCTTATAGTAGAAACTAGACCATTATCTAAGACTAAACATTTTCGTTTAGTTAAAATAGTGGAAAAAGCAATTATATTGTAATAACGAGTGAAGGAGGATAATATATGATTCAACAAGAAAGCCGTTTAAAAGTAGCTGACAATTCAGGAGCAAGAGAACTATCAGTTATTCGTGTTCTTGGAGGCTCTAAAGTTAAAACTGGTAATATTGGAGATATAGTAGTTGCAACTGTAAAAAAAGCAACACCTAATGGAACTGTTGGCAAAAGTAAGGTAGTTAAAGCAGTTGTCGTTAGAAGCAAATTTGGTCTAAGAAGAGAAGATGGATCATATATCAAATTTGATGATAATGCTGCAGTTATTATCAAAGATGATAAGAGTCCAGTAGGAACTCGTGTATTTGGGCCAGTCGCACGTGAATTGCGTGATTTAGGTTTTAATAAAATTATATCACTAGCTAAAGAAGTGTTATAGGAGTTTGGAGGAATGAATATGAACTTTAAAACAGGAGATAAAGTGGTTGTCATTTCTGGTAAGGACAAAGGTAAGGAAGGAAAAATTACTCATATATTGCATAGAGAAAATAGAGTAGTTGTTGAAGGAATTAACATGGTAAAAAAGCATGTTAAAGGAAATGGTCAGCAAGCAGGTTCTATAAATGATGTAGAAGCACCTATTCATGCTTCAAATGTAATGATAGTAGATCCTAAAACAAAAAAACCTACTAGAATAGGACATAGTATAAATAAAGACGGTAAGAAAATTAGAGTTGCAAAAAAATCTAATTCTAGTCTTGATTAATTGGAAGGAGGGTATATATGAACCGCCTAAAAGAAAAGTACACTAAGGAAATCGTATCAGATTTAATGAGTAAACACAATTACAAAAATGTAGAACAAGTACCAAAATTAGAAAAAATTGTAGTCAACATTGGTTGTGGGGATGCAACTACTAATTCTAAATTATTAGAAGGTGCAATGAAGGATTTGGAAATTATTACAGGTCAAAAGCCAGTTGCTACAAAAGCTAAAAAATCTATAGCAGGATTTAAACTTAGACAAGGTCAAGCTATAGGATGTAAAGTAACTTTACGTGGGGAGAATATGTATAACTTCTTAGATAAATTAATTAGTATTACATTACCTCGTGTAAGAGATTTCAGAGGTATATCTAATAAGGCATTCGATGGAAGAGGCAACTACACATTAGGACTTACTGAACAATTGATATTTCCAGAAATTGAATATGATGATGTAGTAAAAGTGCGCGGTATGGATATAGTTTTTGTTACAACTGCAAAAACTGACGAAGAAGCACATGATTTATTAAAAGGTTTCGGAATGCCATTCAAAAAATAAACTTAGGAGGAAAATATGGCTAAGAAAAGTATGAAAATAAAAGCTAGTAGAGAACCTAAATTCGAAGTACGTAGATATACTCGTTGCAGTCGTTGTGGACGTCCACATGCTGTACTAAAAAAATACGGAATTTGTAGAATTTGTTTTCGTGAATTAGCTTATAAGGGACAAATACCAGGGATGAAAAAATCAAGTTGGTAGAAAAGGAGGATATTATGGTAACAGATCCAATCGCAGATATGCTAACGCGCATTCGTAATGCAAATCAGATGCGATATAAAGAAGTTGAAGTACCCGCTTCAAAAATGAAAAAAGAAATTGCTAGAATATTAAAAGCAGAAGGATTTATAACAGATTATAAAGAAAAGAAAAATAATATTCAAAATATCCTTGTTTTATCTTTAAAATATGTAGACAAGGAACGTGTAATAACTGGACTTAAAAGAATTTCTAAACCAGGATTGCGCGTATATGTTAAGGCTGAAGAAGTTCCTAAAGTATTAAATGGGCTTGGTATAGCAATTATCTCAACATCTAAAGGTGTTATGACAGATAAAGAAGCTAGAGCAAACTCACTTGGTGGAGAAGTTCTTGCCTATATTTGGTAGAAAGGATGATGCTTGATGAGTCGAGTTGGAAATAGAAAAATAGAAGTGCCAACTGGTGTAACAGTTACAGTTGATGGTAATAAGGTTACTGTAAAAGGACCAAAAGGAGAACTTTCTACTGTAATAAATGAAAACATTGCTGTAAACATTAATGAGAATGAAGTAACTCTAACAAGATCTAGTGATGAATATAAAAATTTCCATGGAACAGCTAATGCTAATATCAACAATATGATTATTGGTGTTACTAAAGGATTTGAAAAAAAACTTGAATCTGTTGGTGTAGGTTATCGTTTTCAATTAAAAGGTACACAATTAGTTGTAACTGCTGGATATTCTCATCCTGTTAATGTAGATATTCCTGATGGAATTAAGTTAGAAGTTCCAAGTAATACAGAGTTATTCATAAGAGGAATTGATAAACAATTAGTAGGAGAATTTGCAGCAAATGTAAGAAAAATTAGAAAACCTGAACCATATAAAGGAAAAGGTATTCGTTATGCTGACGAACATATACGTCGTAAAGAAGGAAAGAAAGCTTCTAAATAATAAGAGTAAAGGAGAATAGTTATGATCAAAAAAATAGACCGTAATAAAGCACGCGAGTCTAGACATACTCGTGTTAGAAATAAAGTAAATGGCACATCTTATGTTCCTAGATTGAATGTGTTTAGATCAAACAGTAATATTTTTGCTCAAATCATTGATGACGAAGCTTCTAAAACTTTAGTCAGTGCATCTTCTATCGATAAAGAGTTAAAACTAGAAAATGGTGGAAACATAGAAGCTGCAGAGAAAGTAGGAGAACTACTCGCTAAAAGAGCTAAAAAAGCAAAAATATCAAAAGTCGTTTTTGATAGAGGTGGATACCTATATCATGGTCGTGTAAAAGCACTTGCTGAGGCTGCACGTGAAAACGGACTTGAATTCTAATAGGAGGGTAATGATGAAAAAAGAAATCGAAAAAGTTGAAGAAGTTAAATCTACTCCTAAAGTAGAGAAGACTGAAAGAAAACCTCGTAAAATAAATGATAAGCGTCAACCAAGACAAAGACAACAAAAATTATATGAAGAAGAAGTTATTTCTATCGGGCGTGTTACTAAAGTAACAAAAGGAGGAAGACACTTCCGTTTCTCAGCAGTTGTAGTAGTTGGAGATAAAAAAGGTAAAGTAGGACTTGGTACTGGAAAATCAAATGAAGTACCAGATGCTATAAAGAAAGCTAGTCAAGCAGCAGCTAAGAATGTAGTTAAGGTTTCTATAGTAGAAGAACGTACAATACCACATGAGGCAACTGGTGTCTGTGGCGCAAGTCGTGTTATGTTAAAACCAGCTAATAAAGGTACTGGAGTTAAAGCGGGAGGTCCAGTAAGATCAGTACTGGAAATGGCTGGAATAAAGGATATTTTATCTAAATCACTTGGATCAAGTACAAAAGTTAATATGGCATATGCAACACTTGAAGCATTAAAATCACAAAAAACAATAGAGGAAGTAGCACGCTTACGTGGCAAAAAAGTAGAGGAGATAAGATAATATGAAACTACATGAATTAAAACCTAATGAGGGTGCGTTTAAAACTAGTAAAAGAGTTGGTCGTGGAGTTGCTTCAGGACATGGAAAAACTAGTGGTAAAGGACATAAAGGACAAAATGCTAGAAGTGGTGGAGGAGTAAGACCTGGATTTGAAGGTGGACAATTACCATTATTTAGACGTTTGCCAAAGAGGGGCTTCTCAAATGCTATGTTTAAAAAAGTTTATGCAGTAATAAATGTAAGTGATTTAGACAAATTTGAAGATGGAGCAGTAATAACTCCAGAATTATTAAAAGAAATGGGAATTTTGAAAAAACAACTTGCAGGGGTTAAAGTTCTTGGTAATGGTGAATTGACTAAGAAATTAACTGTTAAAGCAAATAAATTTTCAAATACCGCAATAGAAAAAATTGAAGCTAAAGGTGGAAAAGCTGAGGTGATTTAATATGTTTGCGAAGTTTAGGCAAATATTTATTTCAAAAAATAGAGATTTATTAAAAAGAATTTTGTTTACCTTAGCTGCCTTATTCATATTTAAAATTGGTGCGACAGCTATATTAGTGCCAGGTGTAAATGTTGATCCTGAAAAAATGTCGTATCTTGAAATTTTGAGTGCTATGAGTGGTGGAGCTTTTACAAAAGCATCTATATTTGCTTTAGGAGTAACACCATATATAACTGCCCAAATAATTATACAATTACTTTGTGCAGACATTGTTCCTTATTTAGCTGAGTTATCAAAGCAGGGTGGTGTGGGCAGAAGAAAATTAAATCAAATAACAAGAATTGTTGGTATTGCCCTTGCATTTTTACAAGGCTATATGTATTCATTTGCATATATAGGAAATGGTAATCCGATGGATTATATGTTGTATTCATTAATTTTAACAGCAGGAACAGCATTAGTAATGTGGATAGCTGATCAAATAACAATAAAAGGGATTGGCAATGGTATGTCTCTTATAATTATGGCAGGTATTATTAGTGTTTTACCTGATATGTTTAAAAATTTATGGATTGAATTATATGCAAGTGGTTTTTTAGGCATTTTAATATTTATAGCATTTGTACTTGTATTTATTGCAATTATAGTAGGTGTTGTATACATTGAATCAGCTGAAAGGAGGCTTCCTATTCAGTATGCTAATAAATCTACAAGTACTCTTGGAAAACAGAATTATATACCATTTAAATTAAATAGTGCAGGAGTAATGCCAGTTATATTTGCATCAGCGCTTTTGGCAATTCCACAAATACTTTCATCTGTATTAAAGAAAGATGGGTTTACAATCTTTGTACAAAAATATTTAAATTATACAGATGGTATTGGATTGATTATATATATTATATTGATTTTCGCATTTGCTTACTTTTATACTTTTATGCAAATCAAGCCAAAAGAATTGTCAGATAATTTAAATCAAAATGGTGGATATATTCCAGGTATTAGACCAGGGAAAGAAACTATCAATTATGTAAAGGCAGTGTTGAAAAAAATAACAATTGTAGGTGCAACTTTTCTTACAATACTTGCAATTCTTCCAATAGTATTTGACAAATTTTCTAATCTAACAACATCGATATCTATTAGTGGAACAGGTTTATTAATTGTTGTTGGTGTTGCACTTGAAACTTATAAACAACTAGAAAGTCAACTTGTAAGTAGAACTTATGTAAAAGGTAGAAGGGGAAGAAGAGCATGAAAAATATTATTTTAATAGCAGCTCCAGCTGCAGGTAAAGGAACTGAAGCTGCACTATTAAAAAAAGAATATAATATACCACATATTTCAACGGGAGACATACTAAGGGAAAAGAGTATGGAAGATTCTGAAATGGGTAGAGATATTAATTATAAAATTAACAATGGAATATTTGTCAGTGATGAATTGATAATTAATATATTAAGAGAAAGAATTTCAAAAAAAGATTGTAACAATGGTTACATTTTAGATGGCTTTCCAAGAAATGTGGCTCAAGCTGAAGCATATCAAAAAATGTTAGAAGAACTAGGTAAAGAACTTGGTCTTGTAATAGTTATAGATATAGATAAAAATATAGCTGCATCACGTATTGCAGGTAGAATATCTTGTCCAAACTGTAAAGAGGTTTATAATACAAATTCAAAAGAGTTAACACCTATAAAGGAAGGCATTTGTGATAAATGTGGAGAAAAGCTTGTTAAAAGAGCAGATGATAATGAAGAAACATATTTAGATAGATATGATACATATATAGAAAAGACTTCTCCATTAATTGATTTTTATGATAAACAAGGTGTTGTTTACCATGTTGATGGAAATAATGGAAAAGATTCTACTCACAGACAAGTTGTAAAAATATTGGGTGAATAAAATGATTAATATTAAGACTCCAAGAGAAATTGACTTAATGCGTGTAGCTGGTGAGATAGTAGGAGATACACATAAGTATTTAATTCCTTATTTAAAACCAGGAATAACTACAGAAAAGATTGATTCACTAGCTCGCGATTATATTATTAAAAGAGGAGCGACTCCTTCTTGTTATCATTATAATGGATATCCTGGAAATATATGTATTTCTATAAACGAAGAAGTTGTACATGGCATTAGAAGTAAAAGAAAGTTATGTGATGGCGATATAGTAACGCTTGATATATGTGCATGTTACAAAGGTTATCACGGGGATAGTGCTTGGACATATGCCATAGGAAATATATCGGAAGAAAAAAAATATTTACTTGAACATACAGAAAAATCATTGTATGAAGGACTTAAGCAAATAAAAGCAGGATCTCATGTAGGTGATATAGGAGAAGCAGTCCAAAAATATGTAGAATCTCACGGATTAGGAGTAGTTAAGGAACTTGTAGGACATGGTGTTGGAAATAATCTTCACGAGGACCCAGATGTTCCAAATTACGGGAAAAAGAATACTGGACCTATCTTAAAAGAAGGAATGGTTATAGCAGTTGAACCTATGGTTAATTTAGGTACTGCAGATGTTTGTCTATTAGATGACGACTGGACGGTAGTAACGTTAGACAACAAGCCATCCGCTCACTTTGAACATACAGTGTTAATTACCAAAGATGGGTATGAAATATTAACGAAGAGGTGAAATAGTGGCAAAAGACGATGTTATCGAAATGGAAGGAAAAGTATTAGAAGTATTGCCAGGCTACGTATTTAAAGTAGAACTAGCAAATAAGCATGTAATTACGGCACACGTTTCAGGTAAAATGCGAATGAACATGATTCGAATTTTAGCTGGTGATACAGTAATGGTTGAATTATCAACATATGATTTAACACGTGGTCGTATAACCTACAGAAAATAGGAGGTATGGATATGAAAGTTAAACCATCAGTAAAAAAAATTTGCGATAAATGTAAAGTTATCAAACGTAAGGGAAAAGTAATGGTAATTTGCGAAAACCCTAAACATAAACAAAGACAAGGTTAATAGGAGGTGTTTTATGGCACGTATTAAAGGTGTAGATATACCAAATAATAAAAGAATAGAAATTTCACTTACTTATGTATATGGAATTGGAAGAAGTCTTTCAAATAGAATATTGAAAGATGCTGATGTAAATCCAAATAAAAGAGCTGGAGAACTTACAAATGACGAATTAAACAAAATTCGTGATGAAGTTAATAAATACACGACTGAAGGAGATTTACGTCGTGAAGTAAACATGAATATAAAAACTAAGATGGAAATTAATTGTTACCAAGGACTTCGTCACAAAAAAGGTTTACCTGTAAGAGGACAAAGAACAAATAGAAATGCTCGTACTCGTAAGGGTAGAGGTAAAGTAGCTGCTAATAAGAAAAAATAGTTGTGATTAAAGGA
>CANPYQ010000010.1 GCA_947588865.1 uncultured Bacilli bacterium | reverse complement strand
CTGTTAACCGTTAGGTCGTAGGTTCGAGTCCTACATCAGGCGCCATTAAAAATAGTAACAAGTCTTATGACTTGTTTTTTTGTTTATGTTAATAAAGGAGGATATTTATGGTAACAAAAGAAAAACTCAAAGATTATGCAGCTAAACTTATGTTTGACATGGATGATGAAGGGTATGATAGGACACTTAAAGAATTTGAAACAATTGAAAAGCATATGGCACTTATAGGGAAAATAGATAATATATCAAAAGTTGAACCAATGACATTTCCATATGTAATTTATCATGCACATCTTAGAGAAGATGAGGCAAAAGATTGTTTAACAAATGAAGAAGTATTAGCTAATGCAAAAGAAACTAAAGCAAATCAAGTTAAGGTACCAAAGGTGGTGGGTGAATGAAAACTATATTAGAATTGAGAAAAGAATTAGATGAATCTAAAATAACAAGTGATGAATTATTTAAAGAGGCTAATTTGAAAGCACATAAATATCAAGATGAGTTCAATTCGTTTGTTACGATACTGGATGAAAAAAAAGAAGAAAAATCCGATTCCTTATTAAGTGGCATACCATATGCACTTAAGGACAATTTTTCTACTAAAGGAATACTTTCAACGGCATCTTCAAATATATTAAAAGATTATGTGCCAGTTTACGATGCAACTATTTATAAAAAGTTAAAAAGTGCTGGTGCATTACTTGTTGGTAAGACTGTTTTAGATGAACTTGCAATGGGCGGAACTGGAACAACTGGACATACTGGTATAGTTCGAAATCCTTGGAATAAAAATCATGAAATTGGAGGTTCATCTGCTGGTTCTGCTTGTGCAGTTGCACTTGGAATCGTACCATTTTCAATAGGCTCAGATACGGGAGATTCTATTAGAAAACCTGCTGCTTTTGGAGGTGTTGTAGGTTTTAAGCCAACATATGGTAGAATATCTAGATATGGACTTTTCGCATTTGCATCTAGTTTGGACCATGTTGGTTGTTTTACTAGATGTGTCAAAGATGCTGCTATTGTTACTGATGTATTGAAGGGAAAAGATGAACGTGATATGACTTCTTTACCTGATGAAGATATAAAATACATTGATGTTATAGATAACGATATTAAAGGTAAAAAATTATTTTATATAAAAGAAATAACAGATCCTGAACTTTATAAAGAAGCAGGAAATGAAACACTTGAGATATTAAATAAATTTAAAGAAACAATTAAGCGTTGTAAAAAAATAGGATTCGATGTAGAAGAAGTATCATTTGATGAGAAATTATTAAAAGCAATATATCCTTCATACATGACGATAAGTTGCGCAGAAGCAACAAGCAATAATTCCAACCTTACAGGAATTCCTTTTGGCCCTAGAGGCGAAGGAAATAATATAAATGAAATAATGTTTGATGCTAGAACAAAAGGTTTTAGTGAATTGATTAAAAGAAGATTTATATTAGGTAGTTATATTCTTCAAAGAGAAAACCAAGAAAGGTTATTTAAAAATGCACAACGCTTAAGAAGGATTATAGTGGACAAAATGAATGAATTATTCAAGTATTATGATGCTATGATACTTCCTGCGAGTGGTGGAGTTGCTCCTACATTTGATTCAGAAATTGATAGAATGTCTGATAGATATTTGATACTTGAAAATCATATGGCAATAGGAAATTTTGGAGGATTTCCTAGTATAACTATTCCAAATGGTTTTGTAGATGGTATGCCTATCGGAATAAATATTACAGGTAGAGTATTTGAAGATGGATTAACTCTTAATATTGCTAATAAAATAGAAGAAGAATTGGGCTATAAAGGGCTCATAAAGGAGGAATATGATGTATAAAGTAGTTATAGGACTTGAAGTACACTGTGAGGTTAAGACAAATTCAAAAAATTTCTCAAGTGCTAGAAACACATATTCTGAGTATCCAAATGAAAACATAGATACAGTAGATATTGGACTTCCAGGTATTCTTCCAGTGGCAAATAAGGATGCCTTTCGCAAGTCTTTAAAAATGGCACTTGCACTTAATTGTAAAACTCCAGATATAGTTATGTTTGATAGAAAAAATTATTATTATCCAGATCTTCCAAAAGGGTATCAGATAACACAAGAAACAAAACAGGTTGGAGTTAATGGATATGTTATGATAAATGTAAATGGTGAAGATAAGAAAGTAGAAATTAATAATATTCATCTTGAGGAGGATACAGCCTCTCTTGATCATTTTGGTAATTATTCTTTAATAGATTACAATAGAGCAGGGGTTCCATTATTAGAAACGGTTACAGAGCCTTGTCTTCATTCTGCTGATGAAGCGATAACATTTCTAGAGGCGCTCAAAGGAATATTCTTATATACTGGGGTATCAGAAGCAAGGACAGATAGAGGACAGATGAGATGTGATGTTAATGTTTCATTAATGGAGGAAAACGCTACTGAATTAGGTACCAAAGTAGAAATGAAAAATATTAATAGTTTTAATAATGTAAGACTTGCTATAGAATATGAAATTAAAAGGCAAACTGAAATACTTAAAAGTGGTGGAAAAGTTATGCAAGAAACTAGGCGCTTTGATGATGAAGATTTAAAAACATATCCAATGCGTTCTAAAGTAGATGCTGTTGATTATAAATACTATATAGAGCCTAATATTCCACCAATCAAAATTGAAAACTCTTTGATAGATGAAATTAGAAGTGAGATTCCTATGCTTCAATATGAAAGAATACAAAAATATATGAACGAATATGGTTTATCTAGGTATGATTCGGACATAATAGTAAGGGACAAGAAAGTTTCTGATTATTTTGAAGAAACTATTAAACTCAAAGTTAATCCTAAAAGTAGCGCTAATTTTATAACAACAATGATTTTAGGTTACTTAAATAAATATGAAAAAACTATAGATGAATTATATTTAACCCCACAAATGTTATGTGAATTAATACATATGGTTGATGAAGGTAAAATATCGTCTAAACAAAGTAAACAGGTATTCTTTAAATGTATTGAGGAAAATAAAGAACCAAAAATTGTAGTAAAAGAGCTTGGTATGACTCAAATTACTGACGATAAAACTATCCGTGATATAGTTATTAAATTACTTGATGAAAGACCTGATTTAATTGAGGATCATAGAAAAGGTAAGAATACATTTGATTATTTTGTTGGTCAAGTAATGAAGCAAACTCGTGGACAGGCAAATCCAAGTATAACTGCAAACATAATTCGTGAAGAAATGGAGAAAAGATAAAATGAGTAAATATAGAACAGTATATTGCGGAAATATAGATGAATCTTATGTCGGTAAAGAGGTTAAGGTAGCAGGCTGGATAGCTAATATACGTGACCATGGTGGTGTTATATTTATAGACATAAGAGATGAAAAAGGTATAGTTCAAATAGTAAGTAATGATGATACTATGTTTGATGGATTAACTAAAGAATCTAGTGTTACTGTAAAAGGAACTGTTAGAAAAAGGGATATAGATGATTATAATGATCACATAGCTACAGGTACTATTGAAATATTGGTTCAAAGTATAGAAGTTTTAGGTAAGGCTCCAAATGAACTTCCTTTTGAAATTGTAACAAGTACAAATGTAAGTGAAGATATAAGACTTAAATACCGTTATTTAGACCTTAGAAATGAAAAGGTAAGAAATAATATAAATTTGCGTGCCGAAGTTTTGAAATTTTTGAGAAATAAAATGGATAGTTTAGATTTTACAGAAGTTCAAACGCCAATAATTACTGCATCTTCTCCTGAAGGAGCGAGAGACTTTATAATTCCATCAAGAAAACTTCATGGTAAATTTTATGCTTTACCTCAAGCTCCACAGGTGTTCAAAGAAATTCTTATGGTATCAGGATTTGACAAATATTATCAAATAGCTCCTTGTTTTAGAGATGAAGATTGTAGAAGTGATAGAACTTTAGAATTTTATCAATTAGATTTTGAAATGTCATTCGTAGATGAAGAAGATGTATATAAAGTTGGCGAGGATATTTTCTATGATACATTTACTAAATTTTCTGATAGAGAAGTTTCGCCTAAACCATTTAGAAGAATTTCGTATAAAGAAGCTATGTTAAAATATGGTACCGACAAGCCAGATCTTAGAAATCCACTTGAAATAATAGATATATCAGATATATTTACAGATTCAGAATTTAAACCATTTAGAGGTGCTTATGTTAGAGGTATTAAAGTAGATAATATAGGCGATAAATCTAATAGTTGGTTTAATGAATTAGTAGATTATGCATCAAGTATTGGTATGCCTGGAATCGGTTATATAACTTTAATGAAAGATGAAACATTTAAGGGACCTATTGATAAATTTTTAACTGATGAGGATAGAAAATCTTTAATAGATAGAGCAGATTTAAAAGAAAATAGTGTATTATTCTTTATTGCTGACAAAAAGGAAAAAATTGCTTGTAAAAATGCAGGTATGATAAGAACAGAATTAGGAAAAAAATTAGGCTTAATAGATCAAAATAAATATGAATTTTGTATAATAAATGATTTCCCAATGTTTGAATACAATGAAGAAGAAGACAAATATGAATTTTGTCATAACCCATTTAGTATGCCACAAGGTGGAATTGATGCTTTAAATAGTGAAAATGTTGAGGATATTATTGCATATCAATTTGACTTTGTTTGTAATGGAAATGAAATGGCATCTGGTGCTGTTAGGAATCACGATTTAAATTCATTAGAAAAGGCATTTAGTATAGTTGGTTATTCAAAAGATGTACTTGAAACGAGATTTAGTTCACTTTATAATGCATTTAAATATGGGGTACCACCTCATGCAGGTATGGCACCAGGTATTGATAGAATTATAATGTTACTTAAAGATGAACCAAATTTAAGAGAAGTTCAAGCATTCCCTATGAGTGTATCAGGTTCTGATTCAATGATGGGATGTCCTAGTGAATTATCTGAACAGCAATTGAGAGAGGTTCATATTAAAATTAGGTAGTTGTAAAATATTACTTGCATATTTATAAAAAATAGTGTATATTATTAGTGTACTTATTTCTTGGTGAGGAAATACTCCAATTTTTCACTAGGTGTAAGCGAATTTATAGAGAGGAGAAAATTATGGCTTTAACAAAAGAGAAAAAAGCAGAATTAGTTAAAAAATTTGGAAAAAGTGAGACTGATACTGGTTCAATAGAAGTACAAATTGCTATTTTAACTGAAGAGATTAATACTTTGACTGAACATTTTAAAACACATAAACATGATAATCACTCTAAGCGTGGTCTTTTACACAAAGTTGGTCAAAGAAAAAGTTTACTTAATTATTTAATTAAAAACGATGTTACTAGATATCGTAAAATAGTTAAAGATTTAGGATTAAGAAAATAACAATTTAATAAATCGTAGACACTCTTTTTGAGTGTCTTTAATTTTAGGAGGAGCGATTATGAATTCTAAAAATAAGTATTTATCAGATAATGTTTTTTATGCATTAATTTACATTGTTGATTCAAGATATTATGATGATTATTATAAATTACATATGCATGGAAAATTATACAAGGAAACTTTTGTATATAGAAAAATCGTTAAAGATAAAGTTAAATATATTGATTTATTTGATGATAGTATTTATACAAAAACTGGTATTTCAAGTTGTGAAAATGTGGGTGAGGTTTATGTAAGAACAGATGTTTTGATTCCTTATAATGCGTTATTATATTCATTAGACATCAAGCCTAAAAAGAACACGGATAAAAAAATGATAAAAAAAATGAAAAAATTAATATATGAAAGGAGAAATATTAACAGTGAAAAAAATATATGAATTAGATTTTAAAGGTAAAAAATTAGTTGTAGAAATTGGAGAACTTGCAAAACAAGCGAGTGGCTCAGTATTAGTTAGATTAGGTGATACAGTTGTATTATCAACGGTTGTAGTAAGTAAAACTGCAAATATTTTATCTGATTTTTTTCCATTAATGGTTTTGTATCAAGAAAAACTTTATTCAGTTGGTAAAATACCAGGTGGATTTATAAAAAGAGAAGGTAGACCAACAGAGGCTGCAACACTTGCAGCTCGCATGATAGATAGACCAATGAGACCAATGTTTCCAGAAGATTTTAAAAACGAGGTACAAATAGTAAATACTGTTTTGTCTGTTGATCCAGATAATTCACCAGAAATGGCTGCTATGTTTGGATCATCACTTGCAACAAGTATATCTAAAATACCTTTTGATGGTCCTATTGCTGGTGTTAAAGTTGGTAGAGTTGACGGAAAATTTGTAATAAATCCAACAGTAAGTGAGACTGAATTATCAGATATAGATTTAACTGTTGCTGGAACAATAGATGCTATAAACATGGTTGAGGCAGGTTCAAAAGAGGTATCTGAAGATGATATGTTAGAGGCACTTATGTTTGGACATGATGCAGTTAAAGAATTATGTGAATTTCAAAAAAAGATAATTGATGAATGTGGCGAAGAGAAAATGGAGTATGAGGTACTAGAGATATCTGATACTCTAAGAAGTGAAGTAAAAGAATATTGTAGTAAAAGGCTTGATGAAGCTTTACGTATTAAGGATAAACTTACTAAATATAATACAATTGATACTTTAAAAGAAGAAATAGTTGATAAATATAAAGCTGAAAATAATTCTTTAGATGAGGAAGAACTAAACAAACTTTTAACAAGTGTCAAATTAGTATTTGGAGAAATTGAATATGAATTATTTAGATCAATAGTAGTTAAAGAGCATTTAAGAGCTGATGGTAGAACTATGACACAAATTAGACCAATTTCTACTGATATAGATTTACTACCAAGGACTCATGGTTCAGCTCTATTTACAAGAGGGGAAACTCAAAGTTTAAGTGTTACTACATTGGGTGCACTTGGAGAACATCAAATACTTGATGGCCTTGATCTTGAAACTGAAAAGAGATTTATGTTACATTATAATTTCCCACAATTTAGTGTTGGGGAAACAGGTAGATATGGAGCTCCTGGTAGACGAGAAATTGGACATGGTGCGTTAGGAGAAAGAGCTTTAGCGCAAGTAATACCAAGTGAAGAAGAGTTTCCATATACGATACGTGTAGTATCAGAAATACTTGAATCAA
This sequence comes from uncultured Bacilli bacterium, assembly GCA_947588865.1. Classification (GTDB taxonomy): domain Bacteria; phylum Bacillota_I; class Bacilli_A; order RF39; family UBA660; genus UMGS1613. The sequence goes on along the minus strand of CANPYQ010000010.1, from coordinate 13,362 downwards.
ATGGTTCATCATCACAAGCTAGTATTTGTGCTGGATGTATGAGTTTGATGGCTGCAGGTGTTCCAATTAAAGCTCCAGTAGCTGGTATTGCTATGGGATTAATTACATATGGTGATGATTATACTATTTTGACCGACATACAAGGTATGGAAGATTATTTAGGAGATATGGATTTTAAAGTTGCAGGAACTAGAAATGGTATATGTGCACTTCAAATGGATATTAAAATAAAAGGTATAACTAAAGAAATACTTAAAGAAGCTTTAGCTCAAGCAAAAGTAGCCCGTATGGAAATACTAGATAAGATAGAAGCACAAATACCTGAGCCAAGAAAAGAAGTAAGCAAATATGCTCCAAAAACTATGGTATTTATGATAGATCCTTTGAAGATTAAAGAAGTTATTGGTAAAGGTGGAGAAACTATTACTAGAATTATACTTGAAGCAAGTAATGTTACAGCAGTTAATGATGTAAATGCAGTAAAAGTTGATTTAGAAGATGATGGTAGAGTAGTTATATATCATACTGATAAAGATATAATTGAAAAAACTGCTAATATGATTAAGGATGTAGTAAGAACTCCAGAAGAAGGTAAAATATATAGCGCTAAGGTAGTTAAAATAATTGATTCTGGGTGTTTCGTAGAAATATGGCCAGGTTGTGAAGGAATGGTTCATATATCTGAACTTAATACAGAAAGAGTAGAAAAAGTAACTGATATAGTTAAAGAAGGAGATGAAATTATAGTTAAATGCTTAGGTTATGATAAGCGTGGAAGACTTAATTTTTCAAGAAAAGCAGCCATTAAATAGCTGCTTTTATCATACTATAATTGCTAATTGAAGACATAATTTAATTAAATATTAAAGATTGAAAAATTACAATATTACAGAAATACGAAAATCAAAAATTAATAATAAGTTTTTATCTAAAATAGATATAAAAGTCTATCTTTTTTTTTTATATTTTGATATAATTATCTAAGATACGAGTGTGATATTATGAAGGATAATAAAGGTCAGGCTTTAGTAGAATTTATTATTGTTTTACCTATATTCTTATTATTGATAATATCGGTTATTGATTTTGGTAATATAATATACAAAAAATATTCATTAGAAAATGATATAGATGTAATAACTGATATGTATAACGAAGGGGATTATGAAAAAATAAATAGTTATGTAAATGATAAAAATATAGAAATTAATTATATAGATGGTGATGAAATTTTAACTATAAATTTAACTAAAGATGTAAAGGTTATCTCTCCTTTATTAAATATAGTATTAGGAAAAAATTATGAAATAACTATAGATAGGAGTATTTATAGAAATGAATAGTAAAGGTCAAGTATTAGTTATGTTTATTATAATACTTCCTGTACTTCTTATTATTTTTACACTTGTAGCTGAATTAGGCCTTTCATATATAGAAAAAAGAAATATAAGCAGTAATACATATGATGCAGTAGAGTATTATTTGAAAAATCAAGAAGATCCACAAATAGATAGTAAGGTTAAAATATTGTTAAATAAAAATATAGATGATATAGATGAAATAAAAATAAATAATACTGATAGTTTTATTGAAATAGCAGTTACTAAAAAAAATAATAGTATATATAATAAAATTTTAAATAATAGTGTAATAACTGTAACATATAAGGGTTTGAAAAATTATAATAAGATTATAAAGGGGTGATAAAATGTCTTTAAATAAAGCTAAGATATTTACAATTACATCAGTAAAAGGAGGAGTAGGTAAAACTACTACAGTGCTAAATTTAGCTGGAATTTTTTCTAGATTAAAAAAAAGAGTATTAATAGTTGATTTAGATTTGTATTCTGGGGATATTGCAGCTATATTAAATTTAAATTATGAAAATGATATCTATAATTTATTTGAGGACATAAATAATAATACATTTACGACACTTGATGATTATATTTGTAGTTATAATGAACTAATAAAAGTATTAGCTGCTCCTAAAGATTTAAGATTTGCCCGTAAAATAACTAGTGAAGTGTTGAATTTAATAATATATAAGGCTAGTATGAAATATGATGTGATTTTAATTGATACTAGTCATATATTGACAGATATGAACTTATTTTCATTAGATTATAGTGATGGAATATTATATGTAATTAATAATGATTCTATGAATTTAAAGAATATGAAAACTATGGTATCTATATTAAATAATATGGATAAAAACAACTATAAAATTATATTAAATAACTCAAATGTTAAAGGTAAAAATTACTATAACAAATATGACATTAAAAACATAATAAACAAAAATGTAAATTACATAATACCTGAAAATTTTTACATAAAAGATATTGATAAATATATAATAAATGGAAAAATTTTAACACTTGATGATCATATTTATAAAAAGTATAAAGGCGCAATGAAAATATACAATTTAATAGCTAATGATTTATTAAAGGAAAGTAAGGTGAATTCAGTTGAGTAAAACTTTTATAGATGAATTTGATGTAAAAGAAAATTCAAAAAGTTTAAAAGATATACCAGATTATGAAGCTTTCTCTAATAAAGAATTGCTAGATGAACTTAGAAATAAAATAATTCAGAATTTAATTGATAATAATACTAATAATGAACTAGGACTTACTAGCTATGTTAGGAAACAAATAGATAAAACATTAGAAGGTTATGATTTGAGCGTAATCGAAAGAAGCTATATAAATAATTTAATTAGTAATGAGATAAATGGTTACGGACCTATTACGGAATTATTGGATGATCCTAGTATTACTGAAATTATGGTAAATGGAATTAATGATATATATATTGAATTAGATGGTAAAATTATAAAGGATGATAGTGTTTCATTCATAAATAATAATCACATAATTAGAACTATTCAAAGACTTATTCAACCTATTGGAAGAACTATTGATACAGCTAATCCTATGGTAGATGCAAGACTATCTGACGGCTCTAGATTAAACGCGATAATAGAGCCATTGAGTATAAATGGACCAGTACTGACTATACGAAAGTTTAAAAAAGAGTTAGCTAATATAGAAGATTTTTTAAGGAATGGTACCATGACACCATATATGGCTAGATTTATAGAAGCATGTGTAAAAAGTAAAATGAACATTATAGTTTGCGGAGGTACTGGTAGTGGGAAAACAACTTTATTGAATGTTATGTCATCATTTATAGATAACGATGAGAGAATTATAACTATAGAAGATGCTGCGGAATTAAAATTAGAACAAGAACATGTAATCTCACTTGAAACTAGAAGGGCAAACTATGAGGGAACTGGGGAGGTTACAATTAGGGATTTAGTTATTAATTCTCTTCGTATGAGACCGGATAGAATAGTAGTAGGAGAAGTTCGTGGAAAAGAAGCTTTTGATATGCTACAAGCAATGAATACAGGACATGAAGGCAGTATGACTACACTTCATGCAAATAGTCCTAAGGATGCTTTAAATAGACTTGAAACAATGGTACTTATGGCTGGTATGGAAATTCCTATTAAAGCTATAAGGGAATATATAGAAAATGCAATTGATATAGTAATAAATATTTCAAGGTTAGTAGATGGTAAAAGAAAAGTAACAAGCATTTGTGAAGTAGTAGGATTCGATAATGACGAAATAAAATTAAATGAAATATTTACATTTAATCAAACTGGTGTTACTAAAGATGGAGAGGTTATTGGAGAATTTAATTTAAATAAAATAACTCCAAAAATATATGAAACGATAAAATCTCGAGGTATAACTAATTTAACTGATATATTTGAATAGAGGTGAATAGATGGAGGAGTTTATAAATAATGATAATGAAGATGTAGGTTTAAATACTCCTTCATCTGTTTATCAAGAAATATTGGATAGCGAAGACAATGATGCACCAATAATAAATATAAAACAAAAAACATTTAAAATTAAGGCAAATGAACAATTTGATTATATGAGTAATGTAAGTGCAACTGATATTCAAGATGGTAATTTGACTAATTTTATTACGACGAATATAGATGAAATAGATTTTACTAAACAGGGAATAAAAAAATTAGAATATACTGTAAGTGATAAATCAGGAAATACTACAACTGAAATGGTTTTTATAACAGTAGTTAAAGATGATACTAATCTTATTAAAATAGGACAATTTAGTTTTTTAATTATATTCTTATTAGTATTAATATTTTTGATAAAATATCTTAAAAGTATTAGATTAGAAAAAAGATTTTCTAAATATACTATTAATTCTTCTAAAAATAAGTCTATTTCATTGTTTGATAGTTTATATAATCAGTATAATGATTTTATAGATAAAATGACTAAATTTTTATCAAAATCTAAGTTTTTAAAAGATAGAGCTAAAAAATATAATAAATATGTTGAGTCTTTTGGACTTGATAGTAATATAAAATTTATATCAAGAAAAATAGTAGTAGGATTTATATTTTTATTAGTAGCAATAATCGTTAAACTGTCTGGTTCACAGATTATGCAACCCTATGAAATGATTATACCGTTTGTATTAGGCTTTTATACCTTGGATATTATATATATTTGTAAATATTCTTTATATAGAAAAAAAATTGAAAATGATATGGTGGAAGCAATTACAGTTATGAATAATGCATTTAAATCTGGAATGAGTATTATTCAAGCAGTAGATTTAGTATCAGTTGAATTAAATGGACCTATAGCTAAAGAATTTTGTAAAATTAAGCAAGAACTTCTATTTGGATTAGATGTTGAAATTTCTTTCAAAAGGTTTTCTAATAGAATAAACACAAACGAATCTATTTATTTGGCAACTAGTTTATCTGTTTTAAATAAATCTGGAGGAAATATAATTAAAGTATTTAGTTCTATTGAAGAAAATCTATTAAATAGAAAAAAACTTCAGAATGAATTTAAATCTTTAACTAGTAGCTCTAAATTTATTATGTATGTGTTAATATTTGTTCCAATTGCTTTTGTTTTATTTATTAGTATATTAAATAATGAATATTTTAAACCTTTATATACAACACCAATTGGAATTATAATGCTATTGTTAATGATTTTAATTTATGTTTCATATATTATTACAGTAAAACATTTTTTAAAAGTTAGGATGTGAGGTATGAGAAAGGCAATAGTCAAAAAAATTTTTAGAGAAAAAGATATAAAAAACATCCAAGATAAAATAAATATGTTAGGAGATTATCAAAAAATAAAATTTGATGCTGTAACATTTTTAAATGTTAGATTGATTACAACTATATTATTAATAATATTATTAATTTGGATTTTTAATGTTAATTACTTTTTGATTCCTTTCATAATTATTGCATATTATAATTTGTTTTACTTTTATTTTATAACAAATCCATTGAATAAAAGAACATTAAAATTAGACAGAGAAGCTCTTACTTTTTTTGAAATTTTGACACTTTCATTAGAATCTGGTAGAAATTTAGAAAACGCACTTGAGATTTCGTGTTATAATATAGATAGTGAACTTTCAAGTGAATTCAAAAAAAGTTTAATTGAAACAAAGTTTGGTAAATCTTTAATGGAATCTTTGGAAAATTTAAAATTAAGAATTCCATCTGTTACAATTAATAATATTATTTTGAATATAACGCAAACTAGTGTATTTGGAAATAGTATTATAGAAACTATGAATAATCAAATTGATTATTTAAGAGAAAAACAGGTTATGGAAGTGAAATCACAAATTAATAAAATTCCAAATAAAATAAGTATTATATCTGTTATCTTTATAGTTCCACTTATATTACTTATAATACTTGGGCCATTTATTATAAATTTATTATAAGGAGAGATTTTATGAAATATTATATGGCAGGAATTAAGGGGTCTGGAATGAGTGCTTTGGCATTACTTTTATCAGATTTAGGTTATGAAGTAGTTGGGTATGATGATGCTAAAGAGCATAAATTTACTGAAAATAAATTAGATGAAAGAGGTATTAAAATTTATACTGAAGCAAATGATGAGTTAGATAGTGATACAGTAGTTATCTATTCACCAGCACTTAAAATTGATACGCATCCTGAACTTATTAAAGCTAAACAAATGAATTTAAAAATATATGAATATCAAGAAATGTTGGGGAAATTAACTAAAAAATTTAGGACTATTTCTATATGTGGTTGTCATGGGAAAACAACAACAACTTCAATGCTTAGTCACATAATGTCAGACATGGGTGGATGTAATTATATAATCGGTGATGGAAGAGGGCACGGAGATAAAAATTCTAATACTTTAATAATTGAATCTTGCGAATATAGGAGGCATTTTCTAGCCTATGATCCCGAATATATTATAATTACAAATATTGAAATGGATCATACTGATTATTATAAAAGTATGGATGATTTGATATCAGCATATGAAGAATTTGCCAATAAAGCAAGTAAAATGGTTATTGCTTGTGGTGATGATCCATATACTCATTCTTTAACTGTAAATCCACAAATATACTATTATGGATTAAATGATGATAATGATATACAAGCTAGAGATATAGAATATAGAAATGATGGAACTAGTTTTGATGTATATGTAGAAGATGAGTATTTCGGACACTTTGATTTGCCTTTATTTGGTAAGCATATGTTACTTAATGCACTCTCTGTAATAGCTTTATGCCATTATGAAAGAATGGATGCTAAACAGGTTGCTAAGTCACTTAAAACATTTAAAGGTGCAGAAAGAAGATTTAAAGAAACTTTTGTAGGTAATAATGTTTTAATAGATGATTATGCTCATCATCCAACAGAGATAAAAGTTACTATTAAAGCAGCAAGACAAAAATATCCAGATAAAACTATAATAGCAATCATGAAATCTAATACATATTCTAGAGTTGAAGAATTTGCAGATGACTTTGCTACTGCACTAAATACGGCAGATTATGCATATGTTATGGATATTACATCTGATAGAGAAAATTCAAACGATTATCCGGGGATAGATGCATATACAATTATAAATAAATTAGATCATGGAGATTATATAGAAAAGGGTATGGCAGACAAATTATTAAAATATGATAACGCAGTTATACTATTTATGAGTCCAAAAGAAGTTTATTATTTAGAAGATGAATATAAAAAATTATTAGAAGAAAAGTAAGAAATATTGTAGTAGCAAGAGGTGTGATATTAATGGATGTAAAAAAGAAAAAACTTGGATTTAAATTAATTTTACTTAATATATTTTTAATACCGGTTTTACAAGTATTATTTATAATAGGTTGTAATTCTGATTATTTGATAAGGTTTCCATTTTTAATATTAATAGGAATATTAGAATTATTTTCGATTTTCTTTCTCATTTATGGATGTAATATTTTTAATAAAAATAAAAAATCTAACAAAAGGAGATTGAAAAAATGGTTAAAAGTATTAATATATATATTTGAGATTATATATATATTAGGGTGCATTTCGTTTATAATTTTATTATATGGTCCAAGTGATAAGTTTAGAACTTGGTATATAACAACTGGTATGAATACCATGAATCATCAATATTTAGTTAGATGGTTTTATAGTGAAGATCAGATAAATGAAATATTAAGTAAAAATTATATTGAAGAAAGTGGCGAATCAACGGATACTAGTTTAATAAAAAATGAAGGAAAAGTAGAATATAATGAATATGAAAAAGAGTTAATGGAGCATGAAGAAGGAGAGCCTTATAAAATAATTAATTTTGAGGTCAATGGTGCTAAAGCATACTTGGCAGCTGTATATGATCCTTCTAAAGTTAAATTAGAGGTAACTAATCAAATAGGAGTATTAGGCGAATATGTTACAAGAATGGCTCAAAGAAATAATGCAATACTTGCAATAAATGCCGGTGGCTTCGTTGATAGTGGGAATAATTTAGGAGAGTCTCCAACAGGTATTACAATAAAAAATAAGGAAATTATTACAAATAATGAATATGGAACAGCTACTTCAACTGGTGGATTAATTGGTATGACAGATGATAATGTTTTGGTATTATTAAAAAATACTACTGCTGAGCAAGCATTAGAAATGGGTGTTAGAGATGCAGTATCTTGGGGGCCATTTTTAATTGTTAATGGTGTCGCTTCCACTGTTTCAGGAAATGGTGGTTGGGGTGGTGGTGCTAGAACCGCCATCGGTCAACGAAAAGATGGAACAATTTTATTTTTAGTAGTTGATAGTAACACATATAGGACAACAGGTGCTGGAATGGAAGATTTAGTTCAAATAATGCAGCGTTATGGAGCTTACAATGCAGCTAATATGGATGGAGGAACTTCAAGTGTTATGGTAGTGCCAAGAAATGTTGCTATAAATAAATATGGTTCTGATTGTCATGATTATTTTTCAACATATGCTTGTAATATAAATGATCCAATAGATTCTGAGGGAATTCATCAAACAAGATATATAGCAGATGCATGGATAGTTGTTGAATAAACTATCTTTTTATTTACTTTTATTAAAATTAGTGATAGAATATAGCATTAGGTGAGTTTTTGTGATTCAAAGTTTTAATGATAAAATAAGAAATATAATATTTAAGGATAATAATATATTAAATGTTGTGCAAGGTATAAATTCATTAGATTTAAATAAAAAAGAAGTAATTATTAAATTACTTTTAAGTGATTATTATAAAATTAATTTTATTACAGATGAAGAAAATCTTTTGATTTTTAATTATCCATTAAATTTCTTATTAAATTTGTGTTGTACAAATTATATTTTTTTCAAATCAATATTATTTGATGCTAAAAGTTTTTATGACAAATCCGTGATAGAAAAAATATATATAATGGAAGAATTAGAAGAAAAGGGCATGAATGTACCTATAGGTGAAATATATAAATTACATATTTTAGATACATTAGTATACCGTTTCGTTTATGACTTAGATTATTTTAAAAAGTACCATATGGATTATATTAATAGGAACAAAAATATAAAAAATAATGAAATTGTAATATTAGGACTTTTAGCGGATAAGCTTGGGGAATTGAAAATTATAAATTATGAAAAATATAGAAGTTTCATATTAGAATTTTTAAAAACCTTTTACAAATGGAATTTTTATAATATAAATAATAATAAAACTAATTTGTCTGTATTGCAGAAAATTTATTTAAGTAAAATTGATAACAATTCAATAGGTGAAATATATAAGGAAATAGAAAATAATTCACAGTTTTTAAATGTAATTATGAAAGATTATTTTGATTATACTACTAATAGTAAAATGAATGAAAATGAAATAAATGAATTCTTAATAAATCATGGTAAAAAAGACATTCAAAAAAAACTAAAAATAAATAAAGATTTAATATAATATGATAAGGAGATGTTTATGAAAACTAAATTTTTAGAAGAATATTATCCATATGAAAAAATTGAACAAGTAAAAGAAAAAATTAATAAGTTATCCCATTGTGAGAATGGTTATGAAAAGATATTACACCATTCAATAATAATACAGTCAAAATATGCTATCAGGATAGACAAAGGCTTGTATACTCCTGTTGACGATTTATCAATTAAATATAATAAACGCTTAAATGATTTAAATACTATCAATATCAATCATTTAAATGAAGATGAGTATAGTAAATTTGAGTATTGTTCAGCATTATACTATATTATGAAAAATCTTATAGATAATGATGTATTGTGTTTTCTTGAATTAAAAATTAAAGATGAGAAAGTTAACGACGAATATAAATTGGCATATAGATATTATACATTGCTTATTGAATTTTTCTTAAGAGAAACAGATGAATTAATAAGCCACTTTGAAGCAAATATTGATAAGATGTATGCTGAAAAACTATTATATTTAGTAAAAAAAACTAATAAATAATTTATTAGTTGTAGAGATTTTAATTAATCTCTTTTATTTTTTCTGCATTTTTAAAATTTAATTTAGCTATTTCTTTTAATTTATCAAATCCATATTTATTTACTATAGTTTTTCCAACTGTATCTACCATATTTCCGGCACCCTTAGGTAATTGTATTTTTAGGCACGAAGATATTTTATTAAATTCATTAATAAATATAAATCTACTAATTAATGATGCGCATGCAACAGCTAAATGTTTATCTTCACCCTTCGTTAAAAAAGTTATATTTTTTACAACATTAGTAGTATTTTTTAAATAATTAAAATAGGTGTTACTTTGAGCAAATTGATCTACAATTATATAATCATAATTTGTTATTCTATTACTTAATTTAAATAGTACCTTATTATGTAATATTGCTTTTATTTTATTCATATTAATTTCATTTGAATAATATTTATTGTATTCTGTATTACTAAGAATTATTGATTCATATTGAATATTATTTATAAATTTTGGAACAATATTTAAAATTTGTTCGTCAGTCATTTTTTTGGAATCTTTAACACCTAACTCTTCTAAAAATTTAATATTTTCTTTTGATACAAAAGTAGCAGTTACGACAATAGGTCCAAAAAAATCTCCAGTACCAACCTCATCTGATCCTATGCTTGAACTATTGTATATTTTCGGATTAATGTATTCAAATTTCTTTTGATTATTTTTTGTTTTGCTAGAACTATTTTTTACATCAACTTTACCACTATTAATTTTTTCTGTTGTAATCCAAAAATCACTTGAAAGATCAGCATCTTTTCCCTGAAACACAACTTTTCCAGATTCATATAAAGTTATAACGGTATCACCATCTTTTGCCTGCCATTTGGCGTATTGTGGCACCTTTTCTCTTTTGCACCAATTTAATTCTTCACTCATCATTTTTTGAGTTTTTTCACTTGCTTTAAATGAAATTACATTATTTTTTTGCATGTCTATCACCAATACTATTTTATCATAAAAATTAATAAATTACTTTCTTTTTGTCGAATTTTATAATATAATTAGTATGGTGATGGTATGAACGTAGTAGATGTGTTAATAATAATTTTTTTAATTTTTGGTATATTTATTGGTTTCAAAAGGGGATTCACTAGACAATTAGTTTCCTTAGTAGCGATATTTATGATATTAATATTATCATTTTTATTAAAAAATCCTATTAGTGTATTTTTATATAATAATTTACCGTTTTTTAATTTTGGTGGAGTTTTTAAAGATATAACCGTTTTAAATATTTTATTATATGAAACAATCGCATTTTTTATAATCTTTTTTCTATTAACAATAATTTTTAGAATTTTAATTAAAATAACAAAAATATTTGAACATTTTTTAACTTTAACAATTATACTTGGAATACCTTCAAAATTATTAGGAGCATTATTTGGATTTATTGAATCAATAATTTATATATTTATTATATTATACATATTAAGACTTCCAACATTTAATATAGATATAGTTAACAAGTCAAAATTTGGTAATATTATTTTAGATAAGACCCCAATATTAACTGATATTTGTGATTCTAGCTTGTCAGTATTTAATGAAATTGTAGAATTAAAAGATGAATATGAACATACTAATAATGTACAAGAATTTAATCAGAAAGCCTTAAATTCTATGATAGATAAAGGAATAATTACTAAAGAAAATGCACAAAAATTAATAAAAAAGGGAAAAATTAAAAATGTTATCATTAACTAGATGTATAGTATTTGTAAATAAGTAGTTAAAAAATACTTTAAAAATAAACGCATTTAATTTCTATCGAATTAAAAGAAATAAAAAAGTATAAAAGTACTTTTAAAATTATTTTAATTATGGTAGAATATTTGTTGTGATATAAATCTACAAAATACGGAGTGATTACAATGAATGAAATCTTGAATTTAATAATTTCAAATGTATATTTATATATATGTATTATAATTGTACTACTGATTCTAATGACAATATTATTTATAGTTTGTTCTAATCAAAATAAAAGAAAAAAAATAAAAAATGATTTCGTTGAGGCTGAAAAATTAGAAAATGAATTAGAAAATGATAATGATTCGCCTATAACTAACGAACTTGAAAATATTATAAAAAAAATGCAAGAAGATATTGAAATTAAACCAGAAGATGTAGTTAAAAAATTTGAGGAAGAACAAGAGGAAAATGCAATTATAAGCTATAAGGAATTAGTAGATAATGTTAAATCAGGAAAAATTGAAGTTGTTGATGATGAAGAAACTGGAACTAACTTTGTCGAGAGTCTTGTAAATGATCATAACTTAGTTGAACCTATAATGACAATAGATAAAAATGAATCTAAAGTAACACCTCAAATGGTTAGAGAAACTATAGAAAATATATCTATTAATTCTGTTAAAGAAGAGCCAAAAAAATTTAAACAAAGTAAATTTATTTCTCCAATTTATGGAGTAATGAACAATGATACAGTTTATCCTACAATAAAAAAATCTAATAATATATTAGATATAATGAATACTAAGGATTATAATGAATTGACAGAAGAAATAAAAAAACAAGAAGAATTTTTACAAGCATTAAAAGAGTTTAGAAATAATTTGTAAATTAAGGAATATTAACCTTAATTTTTTTTAATCTTGACAGCTAGGGGGGGGCATGATACAATGTAATTAGAGTAAACTAGGAGGGAGATATATATAATGAAATCAAAAGGATTTACACTTATAGAATTACTAGCAGTAATAGTAATACTAGCAATAATCGCACTTATAGCTACACCTATAATATTAAATATAATAGATAGTACAAAAGATAAAAGTGAAGAATTAAGTAAAGAATTATATTTAAGAGCAGTAGATCAAGCAATAGCTACAAGAAATTTAAAAGAGGAGTTTAATCCAACTAGATGTGAGGTAAATGATAGTGGTAATTTAAATTGTATTTTAGGTGAAAATCAAGTTGAATTAGCAGTAGAAGTAAATGGGTCAAGACCTTGTGGAGGCAATATTATACTAACTAATGGGAAAGTTGAAAGTGAAAGTTTGGAATTTGGTAAATGTTTGTATAAGGATAAAAGGGGGGCAAATACACCTGATTTAATGAATGATGCATTAACACCAGTAATATATAATACAGACCACTGGGAGATAGCAGATACAACAACAAAATGGTATGATTATTCAAATCAAGAATGGGCAAATGCAGTAATATTAAACGATGGTGTAGAAAAAAATGTAGGAGATACTGTAACAGTACCTACATCAACAAGTGATTCTAATTCAGATATAAAAGCCATGTTTGTATGGATACCAAGATATGAATATAAAATAGATACTACAGATGGTCAATTTGGAAAAGGAAGTACTAATAAAAAATTACCAGGAGAAATAGAAGTAAACTTTATAGCTAAAGATAAAACAGGAGCAACAGAAGGATATACAG
>CANPYQ010000009.1 GCA_947588865.1 uncultured Bacilli bacterium | reverse complement strand
CTTAAAACCTTTTAAGCTTCGAGCTTTTATTAAAGGTCTGTATATTTTGGTGATAAATTAATTATATAACAGTTTTAGAGTTTGGAGTGTTTTCTCTTTTTTTATATAATTTTATATTTTCCCACATCTAGTTTACTACATCTTGCTTAAATTAATAATTTGACATATAATATAATTAGTATTACAATAAACGAAATTTTTTAAGAGAGGTGATAGTCTGAAAATAAATTGAAATTTTCATGACTATGTGTGCCTTGAATGAAGTGAAAGGAATGTGTGGTTATTATGAAAAGAATTTTAACGGGTTTAAAACCAACTGGAGATCTTACATTAGGAAATTATATAGGATCAATAAAACAAATGGTTAATATGCAAGATAAATATGATTCTTATATTTTTGTTGCAGATTTACATGCATTAACAATTCCTCAAGATCCTTATGAATTAAATGAACGTATAAAAAAGTTTATAGCAATGTATATTGCATGTGGTTTAGATCCAAAAAAAAATACTATATATATTCCAGTCTGAAAATGAATATATTCCCGCAATGTCTTATTTATTAGAATGTACAACCTCATATGGCGAGGCTTCTAGAATGATACAATTTAAAGAAAAATCTAAACAAAATGCTAATTTTTCAGTTGGATTATTAACATATCCAGTATTGATGACTGCTGATATTTTGTATTGTGATGCGGATTATGTTCCAGTAGGAATAGATCAAAAACAACATGTAGAACTTGCTAGAAATATTGCTGAAAGATTTAATTCTAGATATGGGGAGACATTTAAATTACCAAATCCTTTAATTAGTTCAACTGGTACAAAAATAAAAGATTTAAAAGATCCCACAAAAAAAATGAGCAAATCTGAAGAAAATCCACAAGGTGTAATTAGTATGTTTGACTCACCAGAGGTAATTATTAAAAAAATAATGAAAGCTACAACTGATAGTGATAATACTATTAAATATGATCCTGAAAATAAACCTGGTATATCTAATTTATTGAATATTGCATCTGTTATTACAGGTTTAACTATTGAAGAATTAGAAAAACAATTTGAAAATAAAGGATATGGTGATTTTAAGAAATATGTTGCATCAGTAACCGCAACTCATATATCAGTAATTCAAGAAAGATATAATCAATTAATTGAGAATGAAGAGTTAGATAATATATTAGATAAAGGAATTCAAAAAAGTAGAGAATTAGCTAAAGAAAAATATGATTTAATGAAAACAAAAATGGGTGTAACTAGAAAAGACATAAAAAAATTCTAAATCACTAAAATAATTGTAATTAATAGCAAATTACTAATTATTATGTATTATAATAATGTAAATGTTAATTGTATAAAATAAAATTTAAAAAAGTATTTTAGGTAATAATTAGGTAATAAAAAATAGAAAAATACATAATATAAATTAATTGATTTTAATCAATATGGTAATAAAAAGATTATAGAAAATTTAAATTTAGATATAGATGAAGGTGAATTTATAGGTATAGCGGGGCCTAGCGGATGCGGTAAATCTTCTTTTATAAAACTTTTAACTAAACTAGAAAAAATTACTAAAGGAAATATAATTATAAATAATTGTGATATAAACAGCTTGTCGCGTAAAGATATCGCAAATATGATTGCCTTAGTACCACAATATCCATTTATAATAGCAGGAACAATTAAAGATAATATATGCTACGGCATTGATAGAGATGTAACGATAGATGAAATTAAAGCTGCAGCATCTAAGGCATATATTGATGATTTTATAGAAAGTTTACCTAATAGTTATGATACCTTACTTTCTGAAGATGGTAGTAATTTATCAGGAGGTCAAAGGCAACGTATAGCTATTTCAAGAATTTTCTTGAGGAAACCCAAGATACTAATTTTAGATGAAGCAACCAGTGCTCTTGATAACACATCTGAAAAATATATACAAAGGCAAATAGAAAAATTACAAAGAGAAAATAAAACAACTATTATATCAATTGCTCATAGATTAACTACCTTAGAAAATTGTGATTCAGTATTAGTCTTTGATAAAGGTCATATAATTCAGAAAGGAAAATATAAAGATTTGATTGAAATTCCTGGAACATTTCAGGACATGTACAAT
Organism: uncultured Bacilli bacterium; assembly: GCA_947588865.1. Taxonomy (GTDB): domain Bacteria; phylum Bacillota_I; class Bacilli_A; order RF39; family UBA660; genus UMGS1613. The sequence continues at coordinate 19,137 of CANPYQ010000009.1, read as the reverse complement.
GGTAAAATAAAATGAAATTTAATATACCAAGTAAAAATGTTAGATTATTATTAGAAATGAGTTGATATTTTTGAATCAAGAGAATTTAGACAAATTCTTAAGCAATTATTTAAATATTCATTCGCCAGGTTATGTTATAGAAGTATTTAAGAACAACAAAATTGAGGAATATATAATAGGTAATAAAAGTGTTAAACCTAAGAAGTTAAAAGTATCAAAAGATACATTGTATGATATAGCCTCAATTACTAAAGTTTTTACGTCTGTATTAATATATAAGGCTTATGAAGAGAATTTAATAAATTTGAATGAAAGTGTATATTTAATAGATAATAATTATAAAAATTTAAATAATGTAACAATACTTGATTTGTTATCTCATAATCAAGAAATATACACAAATGGATACTTGGGAGATGCCAAAGATAAAGATGAATTTTATAAAATACTTTATTCATCATTTGTAAAAGATAGTACCCCAAAATATATAGATGTTCACTATATAATATTATCTGATATACTAGAAAAAATTTATAGTAAATCATATAGTGAAATTATAAAGGAAAAAATAGTAAATAAAATAGGATTAAATAGTTTAACATTTATGCCAAAAAGTAACATAGCCTCTTGCAATTACGAATATCAAAACGATGTATTAAAAACTGATTTAAAATTAGGAATGGTACACGATAAAAAGGCAAGAAGAGCAAGAGAACTTGGACTTTATACAGGACATGCTGGAATTTTTATAACAGGCAAAGACTTACTTTTATTTTTAAAATCCTTCTTTGATTGTTCCATATTAAAAAAAGAAACTATTGAATTAATGTTAATGCATAAAGATATATACTCATACAATTTAAATTTGTTAAAAAAACTTGCTAAAGATAATAAAGATGTAAACAAGTTATATGATATGGCTTTAAAAAACAATAAAGATTTATATATACCTTTAACATATAATAATATGGGATGTAGATATAAAAATAAAATAAAAAAACTAAATGATGTGCCAGATATATTAAGTGATAATTCTATAACATTTTCGGGATTTACAGGGCCTATGTTTATTATAGATTTTGATAAAAAAATAATAGTTCTAGTGATGTGCAACTTGCTTCATATGACGCATCTTGAAAGAAAAGTAAGAAAAGATAAGACAACTGAAATAATAACTTATATTTTAAAAAATATACTTAAAAAGTAGTGCTACTCACTACCTTTTTTTAATATATTCATTAGATCAGCAATACCACCCGCACCCATTGTTGCCATTAAACAAAGTATAAACGATTGTAAAAAATTGGCCTCAATTTTAGTAAAAAAACAAATTAATGTGCTAATGATTGCAATTATTAGATTTTGAATAGGAATGTATTTATTTGGAACTTTATCCCATTTTAATTTAGTAAATACGCCTAAAATATAAGTTACTATTGCAACAATTAAAACATATGATACATCCATCAAACTTTTCCCTCCTTTATTAATTTTTCAAATTTATCGTGTATATATGAATTACCACCCAAGGCTATATATCTATCATATAGTTCATAGGCATTTTGCTTTTGTATTTGTGATTTATATACCCCGTGTTCTGTATCATTAATAAAATTTACTAATATTATTTTAATTAACTCAAGTTCTATATTATTTCTACCATTTACTGATACTTTTTCTAAATGATTTATCTTTTGATCAATTGGTTTTAAAATTTTTGAAACAAACGATTTATAAAAAGCTATTAGTCCTGTAATAGCACCAACAAATACACTTATAAGAGTAATAATTCCAGCTATTTGTCCAATAGATATATTTTCCATTATATTTTTCGCCTTCTTTCAAATAAAATGTTTTATTTTCATTTTAATTTATGAGTGAATTTATTTTTTAACAATAATATTTATATTATTATAAATTCTATTTTTTTAATTGTTTCTTTCTTGTTATCAATTAGTGTTTATAAAAATAAATAATTAAAATTTTGTTCAAAAAAAGTTAATTGCAAATAACATATTTCTGATTTGCTTTTTGTGTGATATAATTGTATTAGTATTTGGAGTGTGATTTATGAGAAAATCAATAAAAAACATATTAAGATATAATATGAAAACACTAATAGGATTTGAACTTATATATAAACTTATTTCAGTGTTTGTTTTTACTCCTATATTTCTAACGATTTTTAATTTGATTACAAAATTATGTGGATATACATATCTTACCTTTGAAAATGTAATTTCTTTTTTATCTAAACCTATAACTATAATTTTTTTACTTGTATTAATTATACTGGTAACTTTTTATACATTAATTGATTTAAGTACTATAATAATTATTTTAGATAGCTCATATCAAGAAAAAAATATAAAGATAAAAGATGCATTTATACTTGCTTGTAAGAAATCTATGCATGTATTTCATATAAAAAATGTGTTACTTCCATTTTTAGTTATATTTTTAATACCATTTTTAAATATAGGATTATCAACAGGTTTTATATCGACAATATCAATTCCAGAATTTATATTGGATTTTATAAATAGCAATACTTCATTATTAATTTTATATTCTATGTTAATTATTATATTAACAATTATATTATTTAGATGGCTTTATGTAATTCATTATTTTGTACTTGAAGGTTGTAGTTTTAAAGAAGCTCGCAAAAGGAGTGCTAATTTAAGTAAAAAAAATAAAATAAGAGATTTTATAAGTATTATAATAACTCAAACAGTTATATTTATAACTTATATATTATTTATACTAATAGGTATAATATTTATATGTTTAATATATAAATGGTTGGGAAAAGTAAATATACTTTCAAATCTTTCAATAACACTCATATGGATTTTAATAGCTATATCTTTTATAATAATGACTCTATTGTCAACTCCTATAAACTATGCCATAGTAACACTTAGATATTATCACAATAAAAATAAAATAAATGAAGATATAGTTCATATAAAAATTAATACTAAATATATTAAAAAGCAAAAAAAGAGATTTAAAATATTTAAATATTCGGTTATAATATTTGTGATATTTAGTGGAACATTACTTACATATTCTGTTATGAATGATAAATATGATTTAAAAATAGAATATGTAAAAACAATGGAAGTAACTGCGCATAGAGGTGCATCCAAGGAATATCCAGAAAACACTATGAGTGCATTTATAGGGGCAAAAGAACTTGGCGCGGATTTCATTGAACTAGATATTCAACAGACAAAAGATAAAAAGTTAATAGTTATGCACGATACAAATTTAAAGCGAACTACAGGTGTTGATAAGGATATATGGAAAACAAGTTATGATGAAATTAAATCATTGGATGCAGGATCATTTTTAAGTGATAAATTTAAAGGGGAGACAGTGCCTTTATTTGAAGATGTAGTCAAGTGGGCAAAAGAAAACAATATGAAATTAAATATAGAATTAAAGCCTACAGGAAATGAAACTAATTTTGAAGAATCTGTTTCAGATGTTATAAAAAAATATAATTTTTATGATGAATGTGTAGTTACATCCCAAGTTTATGAAGTGCTTGAAAATATAAAGAGATGTGATAAAAATATAAAAACTGTGTATGTGATGAGTCTTGCTTACGGTGATATTAATAAATTAACTGCTGCAGATAACTTTAGTATTGAAGCATCTAGTGTGACTAGAACCCTTGTAAATAGAGTACATAAAGAAGGTAAAGAGTTATATGCTTGGACTGTAAATACTAAAGATAGTATATCTAATATGGTAGAATTAAATGTAGATAATATTATTACAGATAATATAACACTTGCAAAAGAAGTTATTTATTCAAGTAAAACTAGTAATTTAATAGAAGAATACATAAAATTTGTAAAAGGTTTACTAAATTAAAAAATATATGTAAAGGAGAAGTGTTTATGGAAGAAATGATTGATATTTTAGACGAAAAAACTGGAAAGAAAACAGGAGAAGTTATTTCAAAAAGTTAAGAAAAGAACTTTTACAAGATAATATGTCTGATTTAGAAATATTGCCTTAAAATATATGAAAACAACGACACATCAGTTTACTAAAAACGGATTAAGATAAAATCTAATTATAAATATATTGATGATAAGGAAAGATTAAAAAATTGATAATAAATTTAAATGAAAAGAGAAATATGTGATGCGTAAACTGGATATTTATTTGAGAAATAAAAGGATTGATTATAAAAAATTACTTGATTATGGATTTGTTAAAAATTGTGATACTTATATTTATGAAAAAAATATATGTGATGATGAGTTTAAAGTAATTGTAGAAATATCTAAAGAAAATTTTTCAAAAGTTATAGATTTATCTTCAAACCTAGAATATGAATTAGTCGATATAAAGATGGGCGTAGGACCTTTTATAAATAAAATAAAAGAAGAATATGAAAATATTTTAAATGATATTATAAAAAATATAACAATTAATGATTCATATAAAAATAAGCAAACAAAAGAGTTGATTAAATATGTAAATAAAAAATATGGAGATAATCTAGAATTTCTTTGGGATAATTTTCCTACTGATGCAATATGGAGAAATAAAGAAAATAATAAATGGTATGGCCTTTTGCTTGTAATAAATTTAAATAAATTGGGTCTTAATGTAAATAAGGAAGAAGAGATTATAGTATTAAGATATAATAAAGACAAAATAAAAACAATAATAGATAATAAAAAAATATTTAAAGGATACCATATGAATAAAAGTAACTGGATAACAATAATACTAAATGAAAGCATTAATATAAAAGATATATATAAATTTTTAGATAATAGTTATCTAATATCACTAAAAAAATAGTTTTGAAATAAAAATAATTAAAGGATTTAAGGAGTATATTTATGAATAAAAAATATAAAGATTATATTAATAAAAATCATTCATTTGATAAAATGACAATGTTAGGTATATTATGTTTAATTATAATAATAAGTGGAGTGTTTGGATTCTTAATTGAATATGTGTTTTATTATTTTAATGGAGGTATGAAGGTTTTTTATTGGCGTGGGGGTAATTTTTTGCCTTGGATAAATATATATGCAATTGGAGCTTTGGGTATATTTTTTCTGACATATAAGTATAGAAAAAAACCATTGAATGTTTTTTTAATAAGCGCTATATTCTGTGGATTGCTTGAATATTTTTCAGGATTAGGAATGTATATAATAGGTAATGGGTTCAGATGTTGGGATTATAATACAGAAATATTAAATTTTGGGAATATTGGTGGATTTGTTTGTGCAAGGAGTGTTTTAGGTTTTGGATTTTCAAGTCTTTTACTTATATATATAATAGTACCATTTTGCTTTTATTTAGCTTCACATAGTAATAAAAAAATATTTGTTACTATGAGTGTTACGCTATGCTCTATAATACTTATTGATGAATTTTATAACTTGGCTATAGCTAGAATATTTGGATTACCTAGAGCTTCAGATGTATATAAAAGTTTAGGGTTTAAGTATGTTAAATTTAAATAATTTTAAATTGTAAAATGATTGAAAGATAATATTCTGTTTTAAATAATTTAATTACAAGTAAAACAATTGTTAAAAAAATTTTAATGACTTTAGAAGTTATCTTTTTTTTCTCTTTGTGTTATACTATTTATGGAGAGTGATACTATGTGCACTGCAATAACATATAAAACAAAAAATAGTTATTTTGGTAGAAATTTAGATTTAGAATATTCATATAAAGAGACTGTTACAATAACTCCGAGAAATTATCCATTTAAATTTAGAAAAGTAGATAATGCTGATAGCCACTATGCTATAATTGGAATGGCTTATGTTAGTAATAATTATCCACTTTACTATGATGCAATTAATGAAAAAGGACTTGGTATGGCAGGACTTAATTTTCCAGAAAATGCTTATTACTTTGAAGAAAAAGAAGGTGTAAATAATATAGCTCCATTTGAGTTTATACCGTGGATACTATCTAAATGTGAAACAGTAAGTGAAGCTCGTAATCTACTTAAAAGTACAAATATATGTAATATAAACTTCAGTGATGATCTTAAAGCATCACCACTTCATTGGATTATAGCTGATAAAAATTCATCTATAACAGTAGAATCAGTTAGGGAAGGATTAAAAGTATATGATAATCCAGTAGGGGTTTTAACTAATAATCCTACATTTGACATTCAATTGTTTAATTTAAATAATTATATGAATTTATCAATAGAGCCACCTATCAATAATTTTTCTAAAGATCTCAAGTTATCAACGTATAGTAGGGGAATGGGGGCTTTAGGATTGCCTGGAGATCTTTCTAGTGCATCAAGATTTGTTAAAGCAACATTTACTAAAGTGAACTCTATATCAGGGGAAACTGAATTAGAAAGTGTTAATCAATTTTTTCATATATTAACTTCAGTGGAACAACAAAGAGGATGTGTTCATATGGGTGATGATGAATATGAAATAACAATATATAGTTCATGTATAAACATGGATAAAGGCATTTATTACTATACTACATATGAAAATAGGAAAATTTCAGGTATAGATATGTATAAGGAAAACCTAGACAGTCAACAATTGATAAGTTATGAACTTATTAAAGATGAAAAATTTTATATTCAAAATTAAATAAATTTTATAAAAAAATAAACAAGTTTTTAAATTTATATACTAATAAATAAATCTAGGCAATATTGCCTGGATTTATTTATTAAAATTACTTTGGAGGTAAATTTAAAAATAATGAATAAATTAAAATAAAAATTAAATGACTGCAAAAAATTATACTTATTGGAACTTAAGGTTGTATAATGAAAAATAATATAAATACAAATTCACATTGAGCAAAAATTGAGTGAAAAAGTAGTAATTAAAGATAATTAGATTAATTATATATATAACATTTTAAAAATAAATTATCAAAAAAATAAAATTTTTAGCACAAACCTATTGACAGTGCTAATAAATGATGCTATACTTGTTTTAGCACTTAAGAAAAAGTAGTGCTAATTTCTGAAAAAACTTATATACTATATGGAGGTGATATAGTGGTATCAAAAAGGCAAAGTGAGTTACTTAAACTTATAGTTGAAGACTATATCAAAAATGCACACCCTGTAAGTTCTAAAGCACTGTGTGCAAAAATGAAATGTTCTAGTGCAACAATTAGGGCTGAGATGAATTATTTAGAGGAAGTAGGCTTGATTGAAAAGACACATATATCATCTGGTAGAGTTCCAAGTGAAAAAGGATATAGATACTATGTTGACAACATTATGAAACCAAAAGAATTGAATGGTGAAGATATGTTAAAACTTCAGACTATAGTCGACAATAAATCCCTTGTGCTTGATGATATAATTTTAAAAAGTATGGAAATTATATCGGAATTAACACATTATACTACAATAGTTCTAGGTAAGCAATCAAGTGAGAATTTAGTTGAGAAGGTAGAAGTAATTCCGATAGATAAAAATAATATGGTTGCAATAGTTGTAACAGATAAGGGACATGTTGAGCATAAATCAGTGTATATTCCAGGAGATGTGGATTCAGCTGAGATAAAACAAACTGTTGACCTTATAAATAAATTAATTGTTGGAACAAGTATTGATAATGTAAGCGAGGTGCTTGAATATCAGGTAAAACCTATAATAGGTAAATATGTAAAGCAACACGAGGTACTTTATAATGCATTTTATAACGCATTTAGCGATTTTGCAACAGAATCGGTTAAGATGAGTGGCACTAAAAACATATTAATGCAACCAGAATTTAATAGTGCAGATAAAATAAGAGAAATTTTAAGTAAATTCGAAGATAAAGATATTGTAGAAAGTATCAAGGAAGAGGATAATGGAATTAATATATATATAGGTAGTGAAAATAATTTTGATGATGATGTTATAATATTAATGGAGAAGAAGGAACTATTGCTTTGATAGGCCCAAAAAGAATGGAATATGAAAGAGTAATAACACTTCTTAATTATATAAAAGAAAATATAGAAAATAAATAGAAAAGAGGTAAGCATGGATAATCAAGTAAAAGAAAATGATGAATGTACTTGTGGTGATTGCAAATGCGATGACGAGTGTAATTCTAAAGAAAAACATGAAAATTGTGAATGTGATAACAAATGTAAAGAGAATAAAAAATTAGATAAAAAGAGTAAAAAAGAGGAAAAACACAAATATAAAGAAGAAATAGAAAAATTAAAGCTTGAAAACAAGAAAAAAGAAGAAGAAATTTTAATCGCAAAAGCAGACTTAATTAATTATCGTAAGCGAAAAGATGAAGAGGTTACTAGGATGCTTAAATTCTGTAACGAAGATTTGATTAAACAAATCTTGCCGATACTAGATAATTTTGAAAGAGCTATAAAATTAGACGATGATAACTTGGAAGATGAAGTTTCAAAATTTCTAGAAGGATTTAAAATGATTTACTGTAATATGGAGCAAGTAATGGAAAACTTTGAAGTTAAACCAATTGATGGCGCAAATAAACCATTTGATCCTGTTTATCATAACGCTATTATGGTAGAAAAACGTGATGGTGTAGAACCTGGTGAGGTACTAGAAGTATTACAAAAAGGTTATATCTATAAAGATAAAGTAATTAGACCAGCAATGGTAAAGGTATCAGAGTAATGCACAATAATACAATAATAGATTTAGATACATTTAAGATAATTGATAATCCTAGATATGTTATAGTTGATAGTTTAATCGCAAATACAATATTAACTTTAAATAAACTCGGATATAAAACAAATTATAGTTGTTGTGGTAAATTAGAAACCCCCAAAAAAGAATTATTTATTAATCAAGATTTAAATCTTTTAGATGGGGTAAAAAAAGAAAATAAAAGTGATATAGAAATTATAAGAAATAATAGCTTTGATTTTTGGCAAGAATGGACTTATACAGAAATATATATATCATTCGATAAAGAATATAACTTTGATAAATTACCAGATGGATTTATTAAAGATGATAACTGCATAAGACATAAAATTGAATTTTATGTAGGTAAAAAAAGAAGAGATCTTAAAGATATACAAAAAGAATTAGAAAAATTTAATAAAATACTCTATGAATGGGCAGAAAAATTGCCCAAAGTTAAATGAAGGAAAGGTGATAAATATGAGTAAAACAATAGGTATAGATTTAGGTACAACTAATAGTTGTGTAAGTATTTATGAAGGTGGAGAAGCTAAAGTTATAGTTAATGCTGATGGAGATAGAACTACTCCTTCAGTAGTAGCCTTCAAGAAAGGTGATATTTTAGTAGGTAAAACTGCTAAACATCAATCAGTTACTAATCCAGATACGATATCTTCAATTAAAAGATTAATGGGTACAAATAAAAAAGTAAAAGCAAATGGAAAAGAATATTCTCCAGAAGAGATAAGTGCGATGATACTTGGAGATTTGAAAAAAACTGCTGAAGCTTATTTAGGTGAAAAGGTTACAAGTGCTGTTATAACAGTTCCAGCATACTTTAACGATTCACAAAGACAAGCAACTAAAAATGCAGGTAAAATTGCAGGACTAAAGGTAGAAAGAATTATAAACGAACCAACTGCTGCCGCACTTGCTTATGGTCTTGATAAACAAGATGAATCTCAAACAATTTTAGTATATGATCTTGGTGGTGGTACATTTGATGTATCTATACTAGAACTTGGAGATGGTGTATTTGAAGTTAAATCTACAAGTGGTAACAATAAACTTGGTGGAGATGACTTTGATCAAAGAATTATTGATTACATAATAGATGATATTAAAGAGGAACACGATGTAGATTTAAGCGATAATAAAATGGCTTTACAAAGAATTAAAGAAGAAGCTGAAAAAGCTAAAAAGACACTTTCAAATGTTACATCAACAGAAATTAGCTTACCATTTATTACAGCTGATTTGAACTATGAAACTACTTTAACAAGGGCTAAATTTGAAAGTTTAATAAGTGATTTAGTTGATTCTACATTAGAGCCAGTTAGAAAAGCATTAAAAGATGCTAAATTAAAAGCTAGTGATATAGATAAAGTAATATTAGTAGGTGGATCTACTCGTATACCTTGTGTACAAGAATTAGTTAAAAAGGAACTTGGTAAAGAGCCTAGTAAAGAAGTTAACCCAGATGAGGTTGTTGCTATGGGAGCAGCTATTCAAGGTGGAGTACTTACAGGGGATGTTAATGATATAGTGCTTCTTGATGTTACACCACTATCTCTTGGTATAGAAACATTAGGTGGAGTATGTACAGTATTAATTCCAAGAAATACAACTATTCCAACAAGCAAATCACAAGTATTCTCAACAGCTGCTGATAATCAACCTGCTGTAGATATTCACATTTTACAAGGTGAAAGACAAATGGCTGCAGATAATAAAACTCTTGGTAATTTCCAACTTACAAATATTCCTCCAGCACCAAGAGGTGTTCCACAAATCGAAGTTACATTTGATATAGATGCTAATGGTATAGTAAATGTTAAGGCAAAAGATCTTGGAACTAATAAAGAACAATCAATTACAATTACATCTTCAACTAACTTAAGTGATGATGAAATTGATAAGATGGTAAAAGAAGCAGAAGAAAACCGTGAAGCAGATGAAAAACGTAAAGCAGAAGCTGACGCTAGAAATGAAGCTGAACAAATGATATTCGCAACTGAAAAAGCTATTAAAGATTTAGGAGACAAAGTTGATTCTAAAGATAAAGAAAAAGCAGAGGGTGAAATTAAAGACTTAAAAGAAGCTTTAGAAAAGGATGATATCGATGATATTAAAGCTAAAACTGAAAAATTAAATGAATCAGCAATGGCACTTGCAACTAAAGTGTATGAAGAAGCTGCAAAAAAGGCTCAAGAACAAGAAACTGATGCTAAAGATGACGATAAAGAAGACAAAAAGGATAAAAAAAATAAGAAATCAAAAAAAGATGATGTAATGGATGCAGATTATGAAGAAAAATAATAGAAGTTCTAGGTAACTAGAACTTCTTAAATTAAGGAGAATAATATGGAATATAAAAATCGTGAAGATGTACCAAATGAATATAAGTGGGATTTATCAACAAGATATAAAACAGAGGAAGACTGGGAAAAAGATTATAATAAATTATCTGAGGAAATTAAAGAAATTTCTAACTTTAAAGGTAAGGTTACTGGTTCATCAGATTATTTATTGAAAACATTGAAAAAATATTTTGAAATTGAATGTAAATTAGTAAAATTATTTGTATATGCTGATTTAAAAAACAAGGAAGATTTAGGTAATAATGCAGATAAATTGATGCTTGATAAAGCAAGTAATTTATTTACGCAATTTTCACTAAAATCTTCATATTTAGAACCAGAAATTTTATCTTGTGATGAAAATGTTATTCGAAAGTATGTAGATGAAAAAAAAGAATTAAAGGAATATAGTGTTTTCTTAGAAAGATTATTAAGAAGTAAAAAACATATATTATCTGAACGAGAAGAGAGAATAATATCTTTATTAACTAAAACCAATGGTTCGTTTTCTAATATATCAGCTATATTAAAAGATTCTATTTTAGAATATGGAAAAATAAAAAATGAAAATGGAGAAGATGTAGAATTAACACAGGGAAATTATAGAAAATTTCTTCAATCAAGAGATAGAGAAATAAGAAAGAATGCTTTTTATAAAATGTTTGATAAATTAAAGCAATTTAAAGATATATTTTCAACTTCGTTAATTTCTAAATACGAATCATTTGATGCTTTAGTTAAAGTTAGAGGATATAAAAATTCTTTTGATATGTCAGTATATGATATCAATGTTCCAGTTACAGTTAATAACAATTTATATAATGTTATAAATAAAAGATTGTCTGTATACCAAAAATATTATAGAATGATAAAAAATAAATTAAAGTTAGATATTTTATATCCTTATGATATTCAAACAAAATTAATAGATTATAAAGAGGAATACTCTATTGAAGAAGCAAAAGAATTAATTTTAAAAGCATTAAGTTGTATGGGTGAAGAATATGGAGAAGTTTTAAAAAAGGCTTTTGACGAAAGATGGATTGATTATTGCACTTATAAGGGTAAAAAAAGTGGAGCATTTTCTGCTGGAAATTATGGTAATACGCCAGTTGTTTTCTTAAACTATAATTATAGATTAGATGATGTATCTGCATTAGCTCATGAATTAGGTCATGCAGTACATACATATTTAAGTGATAAATATAACAATTATATTAATTCAGATTATGAATTGTTTGTTGCTGAAGTTGCCTCTCTAACTAATGAGGTTATACTTTCAAATTATATTATTGAAAATAGTAATTCTAAAGAAGAAAAAGCTGCTAGTATTTATAATTTGTTAGATGTTATACAGAATAATTTATTCGATGCTGCACTAGAAGGTGAGTTTGAAAATATTCTACATGCTAGAGTAAATAATGGCGATACTTTGTCGACTGAAGATTTAAACAATACAATTTTTGAATTGAGAAAGAAATATTATGGAGATACAGTTGAATTATTGGATGAAACAAAATATAGTTGGATAAGGAGAGATCATTATTTTAGGCCATTTTATTTATATCAATACGCAGTAGGTGTGTCATGTGCCTGTTATGCAGGTAAAAAAATAATTTCTGGAGATAAAAATTTCTTAAATAAGTATTTAAATTTCTTGAAATCTGGTGGTAAAGACTATCCAATAAATTTACTTAAAAATGCAGGAATAGATGTAACTGGGGAAGAGGTATTTGATGTTGCTATTGATTATTTTAATGACCTTATTGATGAATTTGAAAAATTAGTATAAAAAGGAGAATGTTGTATGAATAAAAGAGATTATTATGAGGTACTAGGCGTATCTAAAAATGCTGATGAAAAAGAAATTAAAAGTGCTTTTAGACGTTTAGCTAAAAAATATCATCCAGATGTATCAAAAGAACCTGATGCAGCTGAAAAATTTAAAGAAGCACAAGAAGCTTATGCAGTTTTAAGTGATGAACAAAAAAGAAGACAATACGATCAGTTTGGTCATGCAGCATTTGATCAAATGAATGGTGGAAGAGGATTTGATTTTTCAGATTTTGATTTCAGTGATATATTTAGCGATTTATTTGGTTCATCATTTGGTGGAGCATTCTCAAATTTTGCTGGATTCGGAGGAAATAAAAATTCAAATAGGACTAGAGCTACACGAGGTTCAGATAAAATAATGAGGATTAATCTAGATTTTGAAGAGGCTGCATATGGGTGTAAAAAAACTATAAATTTAGATGTTTATGAAGAGTGTGACGAATGTAATGGTAGGGGTGGCAAGGGAGAAAAAACTTGTCCAACATGCCGAGGTCAAGGGACTATTACAAGTGAACAAAATACCTTATTTGGAACATTTATGACTAGAACTACCTGTCCTAATTGTAAAGGAAAAGGTAAAACTTATGATTCAACTTGTTCTAAATGTAGAGGTACTGGTAAAGTAAAGGAAAATAAAAATATAGAGGTCAAAATACCAGCTGGTGTAGACACAGGAACACAAATTAGGCTTGCCGGTAAAGGTGATAGTGGAACTAATGGAGGACCAAATGGAGATTTATATTTAGAGTTTAAAGTTAAAAATCATTCATTATTTGAAAGAGATGTTAATGACATTTATTTAGAACTTCCAATAACTATTACTGACGCTGTTTTAGGTTGTAAAAAAGAAATACCTACACTTTACGGTAATGTAAAATTATCTATTGATCCTGGTACTAATACTGGGGATAAATACAGATTAAAAGGTAAAGGAATTGAAGATGTACATACTGGTTCTAAAGGAAATATGTATGTAGTCATTAATGTAGTCATTCCATCAAAATTGGATAGAAAGCAAAAAAAACTATTTACAGAGTTAAGTGAAACGGATTTAACGACAAGTGAATTCAAGAAGATTGAAGAATATTTAAAAAAATCAAGTTAAATTTAGCTAAAAATATACGAAAAATAAAGTTTTTTTAAAAAAGTTGTTGCAATCGATACTTAGATATGATAATATTAAATTGTAAGCAAAGTAGCTTATTAATTAGATAGGGAGGTAGTCTACAATGACTAAAACAGATTTAGTAAATTATATTGCTGAAGAAGCAGGATTAACAAAAGCTGATGCTACTCGTGCACTTGATGCATTTATGAGCGGTGTTACTTCAGGATTAAAGAAAGAAGGAAAAGTTTCTTTAACTGGATTTTTCACATTTACAGCTAAAAAGAAAGCTGCTAAAGAAGGACGTAATCCAAGAACTGGTGAAACTGTAAAAATACCTGCAAGAGTAGCTGTTACTGGAAAAGCTGGATCTAAATTAAAAGAAGCATTAAACTAATGTTTCTTTTTATATTAAATAAGCTATTTACAAAGAAAAGTACTATTGATATAATGGATATATAACAAATTTTGATACAATAGAAGAAAGATAGAGGTGAATGTCAAGTATTTACTTGACAGAAATGAACGAAGTAGCACTTAATTTATTAAAAAAAATAAACAGTAAAGGATTTGTTTCGTACCTTGTAGGAGGTTATCCAAGAGATTTTTATATGGGTAGGGGAAGTTTAGATTATGATATATGTACAAATGCAAAGCCTAAAGATTTAAAAGAAATATTTGGTGACTCCATACTACCTACTGAACAATATGGATCTGTAACTCTTGTAGCAAATAAAATTAGATTTGAAATCACAACATTTAGAAAAGATATTAAGTATTTAAATAATCGAAAACCTATTGAAATAGAATATATAGATAACTTAACAGATGATTTGCTTAGAAGAGATTTTACTATGAATACTATGTGCATAGATTCAAACGGTCATTTAATTGACATTTTAAATGGGAAAGCAGATATAAATAATAAAATAGTAAGAACAGTTGGGGATCCTGATTTAAAAATATCGGAAGATTCACTTAGAATACTTAGAGCTATTAGATTTGCAACTGTATTAAATTTTAAACTAGATGATGGATTAAAAAACGCTATTATAAAAAATAAAAAATTGATTAAATCTTTGTCGTATTTCAGGAAAAAAGAAGAATTGGATAAAATTTTTGCAAGCACAAACTTATTATATGGAATAAGTCTTATAAAGGAATTAGGATTAGATGAGGAATTAGAACTTTGCAATATAGAAAAATTGGTGCCAACAACTTATTTAATAGGTATATGGGCACAACTTGGTGTTTTAGATAAATATTGTTTTAATAATGTGGAAAAAGATTCTATAGAAAAAATAAATGAACTACTTAATAAAGATATACTGGATTATAATAATTTATATCATTATGGACTTTATTTATCAACAATAGTTAGTGAAATAAAAGGTATAGATAAAAAAGAAATAAATGAAAGATACAATAGTTTGTATATACATAACAAAACAGAAATAAAAATAGAAGCAAAAGAAATTTGCCATATATTAAATAAAAAACCTGGAAAATATTTAAAAGAAATAATCAGTGATGTAGAATATAAATTGGTTAATAAAGATATTAAAAACGATAAAGAAGAAATAAAAAAATATATAATAAAAAAATATTCGAAGCAAATATAAATTATTTTTAATTTATATTTTTTCATATTTTATAAAAACTATCATAACTTTTAATGATAGGAGATGTTTATGAAAAATATAATACCTTTTAAAAAAGATGTGATTTTTAAAACAAATATTAATGAAATTACAAGCATTTCATTAGAAAACACTTTAAGTATAAAAGATGATACAATATCTGGAGATTTTATTGTAAGTGGTGAGTATAAAGTTAGTGATAAAAGTACTACAGTAGAACCTTTTGAATTAAAATTACCTTTTGAAATTGTTATAGATGACAGATATAATACTGAAAAAGCAATTATAGATATAGATGATTTTTATTATGAAATTGTAAACGATAATGTTCTTTCTGTTTCTATAGATGTACTTATAGATAAATTACAGGAAAAGCCTCTAATTGAATTAGATGATTTAGTAGATTTAACTCCAAATAGGGATATAATTGATAGCAAGGAGGAAGATGATATGCAAAGAAATGAAAATGAAATTATTGATAGTGAAATAAATACCTTAGATAAATTAGAAGATTCTAAAAAGGCATATGATGATGAAATAATTACATTAAAAGATAATAAAATAGAGGATGATAGGGATAATAATGATATGGTAGAAGAAAAAATAAATTCTTTATTTAATCAATTTAATAGTGATAGTGAAGTTTATGTAGCTTATAATGTTTTTATATTAAGAGAAGGCGATACTTTGGATAGTATAATGGAAAAATATAATATTACTGAAGAAGAATTAAAAAAATATAATGATTTAACTGATTTAAAATTAGGAGATAAATTGATTATACCTAACACATATGAAAGAGATTAGTAATCTTTTAAAAAATTATGATATTAGGGCTTTAGGTTACCAAAAATTAGGTAATGTTGTAATAGCGGATACAAATATAGGAAAAGTAGTTATAAAAAAAAATAAAAATAAAGATTTTATCTTCAATTATTTAAATACTAGAAATTTTAATTATTATCCAGAAATTTTAAAGCAAGATAATTACATAATATCAAAATATGTAGAGGATATAGACATACCGAACGAACAAAAAATAGAAGATTTGATAGACTTAGTTTCATTGTTGCATAGTAAAACAACGCATTATAAGGAAATAACGGAGGATGAATATAAAAAAATTTATGAAGATTTATTAAATAATTTTGAGTATCTATTTGAATATTATACAGATATAATATCTTTAATAGATGAAAAAGTTTTTATGTCACCAAGCGAGTATTTAATGGCAAGAAATATTAGCTTTATATTTAAATCTATAGAACAGGGTAGACAATACGTGGATGCTTGGTTAGACAATATTGATGGATTAAATAAAATGAGGGTTGCTGTAGTTCATAATAATTTATCCTTATCCCATTATATTAGAAATGATAAAGATTATTTATTAAGTTGGGATAAATCTAAAATAGATATACCAATATTTGATTTATATAATTTATATAACAATCATTTTTTAGATTTTGATTTTTTTGAGATTTTAAAAAGATATGAACATACATATCCTTTAAAAAAATATGAATTGGAATTGTTTTTTATACTTATAACGATGCCAAATAAAATAGAGTTTGATGATACTGAATTTAATATGTGTATTAAAGTAAGCAATGAGATAGATAGACTTTATAAAAGTCATGCCTTAATAGAGGAATACAAAAAATCAATTGTAAAAAGTTAATAATATTTAAATAAAAAAATCTACAAATAGATTTTTTTACCATAATATTCTAAAGAAAGAAAAAAATATTAAAAATAGGAAAAGAAAAATTAAAAAGAAATTAAATCTTGTAAATATAAATATAGTAAGTATTAATTGATAAAATAAAAGTAAACTAAATCCAATTAAAATAATCCACCAAATACCTCTACCACGACACCATTTTCTCATACAACCACCTAATATATTTTATAATATTAGGTGGTTTTATAATATTATATTAGACTATATTACTTAAAGTTTTTGCTTTTTCACTAATTATAATTGCATTTTTATCTATTTTTTTAATAATTTTACTAATTTTTTTTGTTTCTTTTCTTCTTATGAAAATTAAAAGAATAGAATAAGAATTATTTTTTTCACATATAGTTGTTATTTGATAATTTTTTAATTTTTCTTTTATAATATTTTCAAATTCTTCTTTAATAATACATATTAACATATTGCTTCCAAGTGCGATTTTCTCCTCTATTATACTACCTAAATATGAACCAATAATAGAACCTATACAGAAAAATACAATTTTAAACATATCTTTATTAATGTTTACTATTACAATACTTGTTACAAATATCCATACAAGGGCAATTATACCATTTAAAAAAGCACCAAGTTTTTTTTTGCCATTTGCGACTACTATAAGTCTTAATGTAGAAAGTGCATTTTCAATTATTTTAGATAGAAGTATAAATATATATATTAACATATTATTCACCATTATTATTTTTGAAATATTAAAAGATATTATACTAGTATATTTTAAAATTTTTAATATAATAGTATATAATAAAAATTTATGTAATATCAATATAGATTAAATATAACAAATTTGATATACTAATAATGGTGATAATATGAAAGCATTAATAACTGGAGCAAGTAGTGGCATAGGTAGGGATATTGCACGTGTATTAAGTAAAAAAGGTTATGATTTAATATTAGTTGCTAGGAATAAAGATGCTATGGAAAAATTAAGCAAAGAATTAAGTACCAATACTCAAATATTAAGTATGGATTTAAGCAATTCGGAGAATGCAATAAAATTATATGAAAAAATAAAAAATGAAGATATAAACATTCTTGTTAATAATGCAGGATTTGGACTTATAGGTACATTTACTAAAACTGATATGAATAAAGAACTTTCTATGATTGATTTAAATGTTAAAACATTACAAATTTTAACTAAACTATTTATAAAAGATTTTGTTAAAAGGGATAGTGGATATATATTAAATGTATCTTCTGCCTCAGCTTTTGAACCAGGGCCTTTAATGGCTACTTATTATTCAACAAAAGCTTATGTATATCATTTAACATTAGCTCTTTATGAGGAGTTAAGAAAATTAAAAAGTAATGTTCATATAAGTTGTTTGTGTCCTGGCCCAGTAGAAACTAATTTTAATAATGTAGCAAACTGTCAATTTAGAATTAAAGCACTTAAAAGTGAATATGTAGCAAGATATGCAATAGATAAGATGTTCAAAAACAAACTTGTTATAATTCCAGGATTTAAAATAAAACTTGTTTATATATTTGGAAGGTTTGTACCAAATAAGTTAAAACTTAAAATAACATATAATATACAGTATAGAAAAACTAAATATTAACCTTAATTTTTTTTAAAATATTGACTATATTTATAGTCAAATGGTATAATAGGCATAGAGATAACATAAATGAAGGAGAAGTTTTATGAAAAAGGGATTTACATTAGTAGAGTTACTTGCAGTAATAACAATATTAGCAATAATAGCTCTAATAGCAACACCAATAGTGTTAAATATAATAGAAGAATCAAAAAT
>CANPYQ010000008.1 GCA_947588865.1 uncultured Bacilli bacterium | reverse complement strand
TAATTTTTGATAATTAATTTTTTTATTTATAGCTTCATTAAGCCTTATAGATAAATTTTTAATTAAATTAGATAAATCACTAATATTAGGTACAGCCATCTCTGCTGCTCCTGTTGGAGTTGGTGCTCTTAAATCCGCTACATAATCTGCAATTGTAAAGTCAATTTCATGCCCTACAGCGCTTATTACAGGTATCTTGCATTCAAATATAGCACGCGCAACTATTTCCTCATTAAAAGGCCATAAATCTTCTAAAGAGCCCCCTCCTCTACCAACTATTAATACATCTAGATTGTAACTTTCTGCTAACCTAATATTTTTAACTATATCTTCTTTAGCATTTTCTCCTTGTACAAGGGAAGGAAAAAGTATTACTTCACATATTGGGAATCTTCTTTTGATAGTAGACATTATATCTTTAATAGCTGCTCCTGTAGATGCAGTTACAACCCCTATTCTATTAGGAATTTTAGGTATTTGTTTTTTATATTTAGAATCAAATAATCCTTCTTTAGATAGCCTTTTCTTTAATTCTTCAAATGCAATATAAAGGTTCCCAATACCGTCTTCTAGCATTTCATCTACATATATTTGATATCCACCTGTTGCTTCGTATACGCTAATTCTACCAGTTACTAGTACTTTTGATCCATCTTGAGGTTTAAAAAGTAATTTTTTTGCGTTACTTGAAAACATTATCGCATTTATTTTACTTGTTTCATCTTTAAGTGAAAAATAAATATGCCCAGTTGTATGATATTTAATATTAGATATTTCACCTTTTAAAAATACTACTCTAAGGTTATCATCACTATCAAATTTAACCTTTAAGTAGCGTGTTATTGCCGATACACTTAAATATTTATTACTCATTTTTATCTACCTTACTTTTATATATTTTATCAAGTACACCGTTAATCATATTTTTTACATCATCATCACTATAAAGTTTAGCAAGTTCAACTGCCTCATTTATAACAACTATATCTGGAGTATCAGTATATAAAAGTTCATATATAGACATTCTAAGTATTGATTGATCTGTATTTCCAAGTCTATCTATTGTCCACTTATTTAGGTATTTGTTAGCTATATTATCTAATTCTTCTTTCTTAGTAACTACTCCATATACTATATCTTTTACAAACTCGTTATCAATTGGATTAACATCTTTTATAATATTATCTACATTATATTCTATTTTATTTAATGTATAAACATTTATTTGATAGAGTATTGTCATTATATTTTTTCTAAGTTCTGAACGCGTTAATTGTCTCATATATATCACCTATAAATATTTTAACATAAATATTAAAAAAAATATATAAATTAATCTATATATTTTTCACCATTACCTCTATTTAAATTAATTAATATTGCTATATTTAAATATAACATTAGTGCGATAAATAATATCCATCCAATTATTGGTATAATTATTAATATTATCCAAATATAGGGTGATAAATAGTAATCTTTACCATTTACCTCTAATTTATAGGCTGTCTTGGTAAGAATATCTATATTTAGTACAGTTATCATTACCGTAAAAGGAAGTATTAATATTGCACCAATTAACCATATATACCATTTAGCATACCAAGCATTTTTATCATAAACATCTAAAAGTGCACCTAAGACTAATATTGACGATCCCCCAGAAAAAAACATTAATAATAGCCATATCCACCAATTTTCTTTACTTAATATTTTCATTCTATCACCATAAAAAGTATATCATATTTTTTATTCTTCAACAAGGTTTGACAAAAATTTAAATGTACTTTCTACACCTTTTTTTACAACGTTGCTTATTCCATCAGATAATTTGCTAGCAGCTTTAGAGAGCTTATTATTATAGTTTTTATTTTCTACTACTAAATATTGATTTAAATCAACCTCTTTACCATTTTCTACATCACTTTCAAATTTTCTTATTTGTTCTTCAGTTAAAGTAGTTTTTTTATGATTTTGATACTCATAATATCCTGTTATTTCTGAAAAATATATAACTAAAAAGCTCATAAATAACATTAAAAATATTATATTTATTAATTTATTGTTTTTTTTCTTTTTCATTTAAATATTCTCCTATAACTTCTGAAAGTAAATCCAGTGTATTATTTATTTCATCAATATTATTTTCATTTCCTCCAACTTCTATTAATATTACATTACTTGATAGGTCCTGATTGTATACGCCATTAACACCATATCCTTCTTTTTTCATAATACCGCGTGTTAAGGTTGGATATTTATTTATTATTATATTATTAAGTTCATTTGCTACAGATAGATTTTTTTCATATGTAGAATATTCAAGTCCAATAACAAATAAAACTTTAGCATAATCTTTACCGTCAATTGTTGTATATGTTGCCTGGTGCGACGCAGCATCTCTATGCAAATCTATAAATAATTCTATAGATTTATATTTATTAATAGTACTTTCTAAAAAGTGCCTACTTGCTATATAACTTTCTGAATGATTTAAATTATTTTCATTCATATATTCTACAATATCATTATTTTCTACTAATGTATTTATATTTAAATTTTCTAATTTATCCTTAAGCATATTTGATGCCATAAGCACATTAGGAATTATATTATATTCTTCTAAATATTTATAAGAATATGTCTCTCCTTGGTGTGAATTATATATATATACTTGTGGTAAATTATGTTCTACATATAGGAAATCTACACTCTCAGTATTTTTATCTGTTTTATTGTTATTTTCAAAATTCAATTGAGTTTTTAAAAAGTATGTTGGTGAATTAAATACATTTTTATTAATATAACTATAAATATTCATTAATAAATTATCATTACTTTTATTATCATATGAATAATGATTACTACTATTTAAAGTATCATATATAAATTCTTGATTTGAATTTATGAAATTTATTTTATCTATATACATTATTGTTAAAAAAATGATAATTATAAAAGTTATTATATAAGCATATTTTTTAAATTTTATTTTTTTCTTTGCTTTGAATTTTTTTTTCATATCATCACCAATTATAATATATAATAATTTATATACCTTTTTTGTCGAAAAAAAGAGAAGCAATAAACGAAAAATCGCCTACACTATTGCTTCTCGCACATTAGATTTCTAATGCAATAAATTATATTCATTAGATATGTTTAATATGTTGACTTTTTATTAAAATATGATAAAATATCTATTTAGTGGAAAAATATGAGGTGTTAATAAAGTGAAAAATTTAATTAAAAAATATTTAAAAGATTTTAATAATGGTACAAAAAAAATGTTTAAAGAATTTTTTAATAAAAAAACTATAATAAAACAAATTGCAAATATGTTAACATTTACTAGACTTATAATACCATTTATTACATTAATTGTATCTATTTTAGCTATTATTACTGGAATATTGCCTATGTTTATTGCCTGTGGAGTAATAGCAGGTGTTGGGTCATTTACAGATTTTTTAGATGGTAAAATATCAAGAAATACTAAAACTACAAGTGAATATGGAAAAATGTTAGATCAATTATCAGACAAGTTTTTTACAGGTATTATTGGATTAAATTTATTATTTTTAAATCAAAATTATATAATACTATTGATTGGAGAGCTAATTATTTCTTCTATAAATATGATATTTAAATTAAAATATAAAGACTTAAATATTAGTAGTACAAAAACAGGTAAAGTAAAACAATGGCCTTTAAGTTTAGCACTTGTTTTAGGTTATTTTTCAACATTAAATAATGTATATTTAGCTATTTCTAATATTTTGATATTTACTACTTTTTTATTTCAATTAGCAACTGCAAATAGTTATATTAAAACTAATAAGAAAGCTGTAAAAATTTTAACTCAAACTCAAAATCAAAATATAATAAATGAAACTAAGGAAGAGAATAATTTAGACAATGTTAAAACTCATGATAATGTAATCTGTAATAAAGTTGAACACAATATATCAAGAAAACAACAATATCAAAAACTCAGAGATGTTTTAAATTTAATAATTGATAGTAAAACAGATAATGAGATATCCAAAAAATCTACTGAAAAACAAAAAATGATTAAATGAATCATTTTTTTTAACTAATTAATATATTACCTATAGACTCTGCTATATTATAAAATGTGTCTTTAATAAAATACAATTTATCCTTAACAAAATTATTTTTACCTCTAGTATTATCAATTTTAATTATATAACCGTTTTTATAGTCTATATTACTTATTTTAACATTATATCTATTATATCTGGCAATTATGAATTCTTTATCAATTTCATTTGTAGCATATATGTATATTATATTATTATTTAAATATATACTATCTCTTATAAAGTATTTATAATAATCTATCATCTCATTCATATTGCAAATCAATATATCTACAGATTTTTTATTAATATATTTTCTGAGTTTTTTAATATTTATTGATTTGCCTTGATTTGTAGTTTTTTTCTTTGATTTTTTAAATATTCCATTGCTTTTATTTGAATTTATAGCAAATAAATTAACTAAGGTATTTTTATTAAATGAATTAAGTAATTTATTATCTAAACCTATTACTAGAACATTTCCAGTACACTTTTTTATAATCTCTTCTAATTTATTAAACATATGACTCACCTACTATATCATTTATTATATAACTTGCACATAGTAATCCTGCTACAGCAGGAACATATGAATTTGATGGAATGATTTTACTTGATTTGACATATGGTTTTTCATCACTTGAAATAACCATTACTTTACCTTTTATTTTTTCCTTATTCACCATTTTTCTAACTAATTTGGCTATTGGATCATAACTAGTTTTTCTAACATCAATTATTTTTAGTCTAGTTGGATCAATTTTATTACCCGTTCCCATGCATGATATAAGTTTTATATTTTTCATTTTGCATATTCTAATTAATTCTAATTTTACAGTAATGGTATCACATGCATCTACAACATAATCTATAGTATCATAAAATAAATCATTTATATTATCTAAACTAATAAAAGAGGTAATTTTTTTAATTTTACAATTTGGGTTTATACTTAAAATTCTTTTTTCTATTTCACTAGTTTTATATTCTCCTATATTATTTTGATAAGTCATTAATTGTCTATTTAAATTAGAAAGTGATATTGTATCATTATCTACTATTATAAAGTTTTCAATTCCACTTCTAGTGAGTGCTTCTACTGCATAACTCCCAACGCCACCAAGACCAATTATAAGCACTTTTTTTGAATGTATTAAATTAACTTTATCTTTAAATAATAATTTTAATCTTTCAAATTGATTCATCATTTCACCTACTTAATTTTAAAGGAAAAATTTAGAATCTTTCCCTTTCTTTCTTTGAATAAATACATCCGCAATAATCTTGTCTATATAAGTTGTATTGTTTAGATAGTTCTAAAGATCTCTTATATCCGTCTTTCTTTTTAAAATCAGAATAAAGATATTTAATATCATATTTATCTTCTAAAATGCCTCCAATCTCATTAATCCAATTAGAATTTTTATAAGGACTTATTGACAAGGTTGTAGTAAAATAATCAAAATTGTTGTTTTTAGCATATTGAGCTGCTTTATCCATTCTAAATTTATAACAATTATAACATCTTTTACTCTTTTCACCTAATTTTTCTAATCCGTTAATATTTTTATAATAATCATTAGTATTATACTCTTCTTCTATAAAATCAATTTTATTTTTTGTTTCAAATATCTTAGTAAAGTTTTTAATTTCATTAATCCTCCTTTGATATTCAGCCTCAGGATAAATATTAGGATTATAGTAATAAATTGTTATATTAAAGAAATTACTTAAATATTCTAACACATAAGAAGAACAAGGAGCACAACATGCGTGTAGTAACAGATTAGGTATATGGTCTTTCTCTTTAATATTATTTAATATTTTATCTAAAATAATTTGATAGTTCATTATTTCACTCTTTTCAATTAGAAGTTATATATAAAAAGCACAGTTAAGTGCTTAGCAAGATGAATCCAGTGAACAAGTTTCATCCTTCATCTCTAGAATATAACTTTCATATATATCATATAGCTCACTATATTGTTCTTTAGTCAATTCATCATAACCACTCTCTTGGGTATCGACTGTAGAAACTTGAATTCCTAAAACTTTACCATCTTTTACAAATATAACTGATGGTGCATACAATCTTTTTTCACCAGTTTCATATGTTTCATTTTCATATACTATCATATAATCTGTTAAATATTTGTCTAAAGCTTTTAATAGTTTAAAATATCCCTCTGTACCTTTTATTTCTTTATTATTTTCATCTAACTCATAAGTAAGTTGTCCATCTTGTATTACATATGAATCTCTTTCATCTTTAATATTTAAATAATATAATGTATAAATATCATTATTTTTTAAAGCTTCTAGAAGTACTGGGATAGCAGTCCTACACCATGGACATTCAGGATATCCTAAATATATAACTCCAGTCCCATTTTTTATAACATCAATAATTTCATCATAATTTGAATATTTAACAGGATTCTGTTTATCTATAGTAATTTTTTTATACTCTTTATTAGATGATTTTTCACCATTCAATAACTCATATTCGTTTTTAAATTTAATTGCATCATTATTTTCATTATTTTCATTATTTATTATTTTTAAATATGATAATACAGTAAGTAATGCACATAATATAACACAAATAGGTATTAATATAAAATATAATTTATTTTTATTCATAAAACCACATCCGTTTATATTATAACACATATTAAAAAAAAGTAAAATATTAATTTTAAAATCCAATATAAGAATTTTGTATTGTGAAATCAATATATTTTATACCAAATTTTAATTGAAAAATAATTAAATAAAAAAATACAACTTGTATTTTTTTATCATATAATTATTTTAATTATATATTCAATTATTACTCAATTGTAGCTTTTATTCTTCTAACTCCAGCACTGCTAGCTTCTTCTTTTTTAATTTTAAATATTCCTATTTCTTTAGTGTTCTTTACATGTGGCCCACCACATAATTCTTTTGATATGTTTCCAATTGAATAAACAGTAACTACATCAGGATATTTTTCTATAAACATACATTCAGCACCGGATTTAATTGCATCTTCTTTTTTCATTTGAACACATTTAACATCAAGTGCATCATTTATCCATTGATTTACTAAAGTTTCAACTTTACTTTTTTCTTCATCAGTTAATTTATGATCACATGAAAAGTCAAAACGCATTCTGTCAACTGTTATATTACTACCTTTTTGATGAACATCAGGCCCTATTACTTGTTTTAAAGCAGCATTTAATAAATGTGTAGCAGTATGATATTTTGTTTCTATTTCACCATTACCTGCAAGTCCACCCTTAAATTTACCCTGAGATGATGTTCTGGATTTTTCTTGATGTTCTTTAAATTTTTCTTTAAAACCTTCTACATCTACTTTGATATTTTTTTCACTTGCTAATTCTTGAGTAAGTTCAATTGGAAATCCATAAGTATCATATAATTTAAATGCCAAATCTTTGTTTAATATATTATCTTTTAACTTTAAAACAATTTTATCAAATTCTTTTATTCCTTTTTCAAGAGTTTTATTAAATTTAACTTTTTCATTTTTTAATATATCATAAACAATTTGTTCATTATCTTCTAATTCTTTATAATAGCCTTTGTATTTATTTATAATTAATCTAGCAATTCTTTCTTCCCAATTGCTATTTATGTTAATATTGAGGCGAAATGCATGTCTAATTGCACGTCTTATCAATCTTCTAAGTATATAGCCTTGATCTGTATTAGAAGGTTTAATTCCAGCATTATCGGCAGATATAAATACAGCAGTTCTCAAATGATCAGCTATTATTCTCATACTTTGTTTATTATCTTCATATTTCATACCAGATATTTCTGATATTAAATTTATTACATCATTCCATATGCTAGATAGATAATTATCATTTACACCTTCAAGTATAGCAGTCGTTCTTTCAACACCCATCCCTGTATCTACATTTTTTTTGGGTAATTCAGTTATATTACCTTTATCGTCCTTTAAAAACTCCATAAAAACATTGTTCCAAATTTCTACCCATCTATCATCTTTAGGATCAAATACTTTAGGTATTTCATCTTCGCTTCTAAAATAAAATATTTCTGTATCAGATCCACATGGCCCAGTCTCTCCAGCAATCCAAAAATTATCTTCAATTGTTTTGGCAATTCTATCTTTATTAATACCCAAACTTAACCATTTATTATAACTAACTGAATCAAATGGAATTAAATCATTTCCAGCAAATACTGTAACTGCCAACCTTTCTTTAGGTATATTTAAAACATTTGTTAAAAATTCAAAACTCCAGTCAATACTCTCATCTTTAAAGTAATCTCCCAAACTCCAATTACCTAACATTTCAAAAAAAGTATGATGTGTCGTATCCCCAACTGAATCTAAATCGTTAGTTCTAATACATTTTTGATAATCACAAAGTCTAGTTCCATATGGATGAGGTTGTCCCATTAAATAAGGAATTAATGGTTGCATTCCAGCAGTATTAAATAAAACGCTTGGATCATTCTCAGGGACTACTGGAGCACTTGGTATTTGTTTATGACCCTTACTTTTGAAAAAGTCTATATATAAATCTTTTAAATTCATACTTCCTCCTATATTTCTTCTATAATTTGTAGAAGCCTTTTTTTATAACTTTCTATATCTTGATTATTATCTATATAATAATCTGCAAAAGCAATAGGTCCACCCTTAGCAGTATTTTCTATTTCGGCTATATCGCGTGATATTGCTTCCTCAATTGTTAATGGTCTAATTTTCCTTTTAGATAATCTTTCATATCGTTTGTATTTATCTACTATAACAGCAATTACTTTTAAGTTATCACCAAATTCATCTTTAAGTATTTTTAGTTCATCCCAAGAATATAGTCCATCTAATACTGTATCAAAATATTCAGAATATTCTCTTATTTTTGGCAATAATATTTTTGCAAAAGCACCCATACCAAATTCTTTTCGTAATTTTTCTCTCATAATTTTTTCATTTTGCGCATTTATTTCTAAATTAGCCTCTTTAAGTTTTTCCATGGTAACGCCACCAAAATAAACATTTTTAAATCCTATCGATTCAAGTGTTTCAGAAGCAATTGATTTACCACTTCCACACATTCCTACAATTGCAACTATTTTTCCCATATTACACCTCTTTTAATATCTCTTCTACATTTTTTATTAACTCATCATAATTATTATTATTTTTTACTTTATAATCAAAATTTGTATAATTATCTAAAGCAATTTCTGTTAAATGATTTTTTTGACTGTTAGTTAACATATTATCATTACTGTTACGAATAACTCTAATACTAATAGAATTTTTATATTTATTTTTCAAAGTTTCAACCTCATCTATTAGCCTTGCATCACTAACGATTATTATATCATAAAAATATGAAAACACTTCAATATCTTCTAAAACTCTATTTATAACTAATTTATCATCAATTTTTTCTTTGATAAGTTCTATTCCAAGTTGTTGTAACAATTCACGAGGTTTATTTTTTTCACTTCCATCCCAAGAACTTACTCTCCTAGCATAATCTTTAATATAATGTCCAAAAGAAATAGTAATGCATTTCTTATTGTTATAATGATTAGTGATTATTTTTGATACTTCTCCTTTACCACTTCTTGCTTTACCAGATATTATAAATATTTTAGGTTCTTTTTTTATAAACTCCATACTTCCTCCTTAATTAAAATTTAATAAATCATATTTTTCATCAAAATATTTAATTATAACTTTGAGTACTCCAATTATGGGGGTTGATAAAAGCATACCAATGATACCAAAGAAATGACCAAATATTAATAGACCTATTATTATTGTTACAGGATTAAGTTTAGTTGTTTTACTTATTATTAATGTTTGAAGAACATTACCTTCTATCATTTGTATTATTATTATTGCAATTAGTACTGCAATACCAATTCCTGTACCTTGCGAAAATGCAACTATGACAGCAGGTGCACCTCCAATATATGGTCCAGCATATGGTATTACGTTCATAAGACCGCAAAATAAACCGAATAATAGCGGTGCTTTAAGTCCAATTATTGCAAATGCAATACTAGATACTAAAAATACAACAAATGCATCTATTAATGCGCCATTTACATAACTTCTTAACGAATGATTTACTTTAGTTGCAAGTTCTAAAGTGCTTTTTCTAAATCTTTTTGGTAATAGTTCAAGCAAGGTATTACTTAGGTTATCACAACTTAAAAGTAAGAAAAATCCGATTACTAAACCTATTATAAATGTACCTATTGAAGATATTAAAGTTGTTGCACCATTTATGATTGTTGTTGGTAGAGATGTTGCAAGATTATTTGAAAACAAATCTAATCTAGAAAATAAATTATCTTTTATAGTTTCTACATTTATTGTATCACTATTAAAATTATTAAATATGTTACCTACCCAATTTTTTAAATCAGAAAATATATTTGGAAAATTAGAAACTAAATCTATTGTTTGATGATATAAAAGTGGTATTATTGCCTGTATTAAAAGAATTATACATCCAATGAGAACTGCATATGCAAAAAAACATCCAATACTTCTTCTAATTTTTTTAGATATTAAAAATTTGACAAAGGGATTTAAAAGCCATGCTACAATTATTCCAATAAATAGTGGTGTTAAGATTTTTAATATACTTAATATAATATGAAATAACTTAAGTTCTTTGATTATTCTAAGTATTAAATATGCTCCTATCACAATTAATAGTAAATAAAATATTTTTAATATCTTTTTGGATAATCCTATTACTTCATTTAGGTTATTTTTATCAATATTTTTATTCATATCATCACCCATTTAATTATATCATATTATATGTTAAATTAAAAGAAAAAGTCCTTTTGGAACTTTATACTGACATAAGCTCAGTTTCTTTAATTTTAAATTTTTCTTCAACTATTTTATTGTACCTATTTATAAGTTCTTGCACATCTTCTTCAGCATTTCTCTTTTCATCTTCGGTAGCTTCTAATTTTTTAATGTCATTGTTTGCATCTTGTCTAATATTTCTAAGCACTATTTTACAATCTTCAGCGTATTCTTTTGCCTGTTTAACATATCCTTTTCTAGTATCCTCAGTTAAAGCAGGAATATTTAATATGATCATCTCTCCATTGTTATTTGGTGTTAAACCTATATTTGACTCATATATTGCTTTTTCTATAGCACTTATGCTACTTTTATCATAAGGTTTAATACATAATTGTCTTGCTTCTGGTATACTTATTGTTGCAAGTTGTTTAACTGGAGTTAGCGCTCCATAATAATTAACCATCACACCATCAAGCATTGCAGGATTAGCACGTCCAGCGCGTATATTTAAAAATCTTTTTTCCATATTTTCTATTGCTGTTTGCATTTCTATTTCAGCATTCATTAAAATTTCATCCATATTATTCTCCTTTATTATCTTTAAACTTTTTTATTTTGTTTTTGACTTATTATATTAACTATTTATTCCATCTAGGCAGTTATCATATATGAATTTTTTTAAATCTGTGTTATCATTTGTTTCATAATATTTTATTAAATTTGTAAAATATTTTCCTATTAATTCTACAGGAACATTCAATATGCCAAGTCCATTTTTAATCATTTCTTTGTTTGCTACTAAATTAGCTACTCTTTTATTACCATCTTGAAACATTTGACTTCTTTGAATCCAACAAAATAAATTTATTACCATACCAAGTTTGTCTTTATTATTTAAAATATTATTTAATTCAGTTTCATAATCACATTCACTCGGTAATTTAGGTCTATAATCAGTTCCAGTAATACCTACGCCTTTTTTTCTAAAATCACCAACTGGCGCAATATTTTGCCCTTTACATACTTCAAAATGAATTTTTTTTATATAATCTATTGTTAAATCATCATCTATAGTATTTAACACATATTCCCATGCATCTTTTAATCCTTTTAACTTTAACATATTATCTATTGAAATTTTACCAGTATTAACATTATTGTAAAAATCAACTATATCTGAAAATGTTACTTTAATTCCCTCGAGATTCGCACTTATATATATATTATCTATTATTTTTCTTTTGGCAAAAAATATGTTGTCTTCTTTAGTCATATTATATTTTTTATTCATATCAATCATCAAATCAATTATAGCATATTATAAATTAAAACAAAAGAAAAAGTTTTTTTGAATTTATAGTGATATAAATTCAAATTTATTTTAAATTTTTCATTTATTTTCAGCTTTATTTATAATTTTTTTTATCTCTTCAACTACTAAATCTATATTAACATCTTTATTTTCTTTTTCAGTTCTAAGTTTAAGTTCTACAGTATCCTCATTAACTTTTTTACCAACAGTTATCCTAATTGGGATCCCTATTAAATCCATATCGTTAAACTTAACTCCTACACGTTCATCTCTATCATCTAAAATAGTATCAATACCTAAACTATTTAATTCATCGTATAGCTTGTTTGAAGTATTAACTTGCTTTTCATCTTTATTTGAAACTACTACTATAGCAACTTTATAAGGAGCAATTACGACTGGCCATATTATGCCTTTTTCATCATTATTTTGTTCAACTACACTTGCCATAGTTCTTGGTATCCCTAGTCCATAACAACCCATATATACATAGTTTAATTTGTTATTTGAATCTAGATATTGTAAATTTAATGATTCAGAGTATTTAGTACCTAGTTTAAATGTATTTCCAACTTCAATACCTTTTTTAAAGTATAAATGTCCACCACATTCAGGACAAGTATCTCCTTCACACACAAATTTAATATCGCTAGCTATGTCATATTTGAAATCACTTAAATTTACATTTTTATAATGATAATCTGTTTTGTTTGCCCCAACAACAAAATTTTTCATGTTTAATATATCTTGATCAATTATGATTTTACAATCAAGACCGATTGGCCCAGCAAATCCTATTTTTGCATTTGTAATTCTTTCAACATCTTCTAAACTTGCAAGTTCAAGACTATTTGCCTTAAGAAGTTTTTGCAATTTAATATCGTTTACATCCTTATCTCCAGCAACCATACAAGCATAAAATTCGTCAGCAATTTTATAAATCAATGTTTTTACTACTTTAGCTTCAGGTACATTTAAAAATTCACATATATCTTTAATTGTTCCGTGATTTGGAGTATAAACAAGTTCTTTATCTAATAATTTAGAATTATCGATATCCTTACTTTTTACACATTTACTTACTTCTTGATTTGATGAATAAGCGCAACTGTCACATAATACTAATATATCCTCACCTGTATCAGTTATAGCTTGAAATTCTTCTGATAAAAATCCACCCATAACTCCAGTATCGGCTTCAACTATTTTATAATTTAGTCCAATTCTATCAAATATATTTTTGTATGCATCATACATCTTTTGATATGATTTATCTAATCCATTTAAATCCGCATCAAAACTATATGCATCTTTCATGATAAATTCTCTTACTCTTACAAGCCCAAGTCGTGGTCTTACTTCATCCCTATATTTTGTTCCTATTTGATATAAGTTAAATGGCATATCCTTATAACTTTTAATTTTCATACTTGCTGCTTTTACAAACATCTCTTCGTGTGTTGGTCCAAGTGCGTAGGCTCTTGAATATCTATCGTTTAATCTAAACATACTAGATCCAAAATTTTTAAGTCTTCCACTTTCTTCATATACATCTTGTGGTAAAAGCTGTGGCATGATAAGTTCTTGCGCTCCTGTTTTGTTCATCTCATCTCTAACTATTTTTTCAATATTCTTTAAAACTTTTAATCCAAGAGGCATATATATGTAAATACCATTACTGCTTTTTTTTATCATTCCAGATTTAACTAATAGATTGCCACTAACAGATTCTTCATCTTTTACATTTTCTCTTAAAGTATAAAAGAAAGAATTGCTTAATTTCATACAATCAACTCCTTTAATAATTATACTATAAAAATAATGAAAAAGAAATCATTTTATTTGATTTCCCTAACTATTTATTATAATTTTTTAAAAATTCTTGTAAATTGATAGCTACATCAATAGGTAGTATAGTTTCTAGTTCCTCTCTAGTCGCTTCCTTCATTTTATTTATTGTTTTAAATTTTTTAAGTAATTCTTTTTTACGTTTTTCCCCTATGCCTTGTACATTATCTAGAATACTAGATAAACTTCCTTTACTTCTTATTTGTTTATGATAATTTATTGTAAATTCGTGTACTTCATCTTGCATTCTTTCAAGCATATAAAATAAATTACTTTTTTTATCTATTTCAAGTTCTTCAACTGGATCAAATGCAAGTAATGCACTTGTTGTATGCTTATCATCTTTTTTAAGGCCTACAACAGGAATATCTAAACATAAACTATTAATTACATCACGAGCAACATTAATCTGTCCTATCCCACCATCTACAATTATCAAATCAGGCTTTTCAAGATTATCTTTAAGTACTCTAAAATATCTTCTATATATAACTTCTCTCATAGTTCCATAATCATCATTAGTGTCAATACTTATTTTGAATTTGCGATAATTATTTTTACTTGGACGTCCATCTATAAAAACAACCATTCCTGATACATTATAAGTGCCAAATAAATGAGCATTATCAAATATTTCTATTCTAGATAGTTTACTAAGTTTTAAAATATTTTTTAATTCTTCGTTAGCTATAACAGTTTTTTCTTCATCTTTTTTTATAAGTTCAAATTTTTCATTTAGTGATATTTTTGCATTTTCACATGCATTATTAACTAATTTTAATTTTTCACCTTTAATAGGTTTCTTAACATTTAAATTCAAATATTCGCTTAAAAGTTTATCATCTACCATATTTGGAACAAGTATTTCTTTAGGTTTATTTAAATTTGTATAAAATCTAGCTATATATCTAGTTAATTCTTCTTCTACACTATCTACTATGTCAAATATTTTGGATTTTCTCTCAACTATTTTTGAACCTCTAATAAAGAATACTTGAACACTTAAATATCCTTTATTAAAGTAATATCCAAATATATCCCTATCTACACTATCTTTAAGTTCTACTTCTTGATTAGTCAAAGTTATATTTATATAATCTAATAGTTTTTTATATTCTTTTGCTTTTTCAAAGTGTAGCAAATTACTTTCATAATTCATTTTTTCATTTATTTTTTTTGTAACGATAGAATGGTCGCCATTTAAAAATTTAATTATTTCATTTTTCATATTATCTATTTTATTTTGACCTACATTATGAGCACAGTATCCTAAACATTCTCCTATATGAAAATATAGACATGGCCTTTTTTCATATGTATTACACTTTCTTAAAGGATATATTCTATTGAGAAGATTAACTGTACTTCTTGCGGCAGTAACATTTGGATATGGTCCATATAAATGTTTAGCTTTTTTCTTTCTATTTATATTTCTTATTACTTTTAGTGTTGGAACCTTTTCATCAGTAAGTTCTATATATGGATAACTTTTATCATCTCTAAGTAGTATGTTATATTTAGGATCATATTTTTTAATTAAATTAATTTCAAGTATTAAAGACTCTACTTCACTATTAACAACAATATATTCAAAGTCATCAATTTCACTTACAAGTTTAGCAGTCTTACCATAGTGGGTACCTCTAAAATATGAATTAACTCTATTTTTTAATTTTTTTGCTTTACCTACATATATTATTACTCCATCTTTGTTTTTCATAAGGTAACATCCCGGCTCTTGTGGCAGTAATAATAATTTATCCCTTAGTTTAATTTTATCCATAAATATCACCAAAAATATTATAACAAATTACATTTAAGTTGTAAATCGTGAAAAAAAAGAGCTTTAAAACTCTAATTTTTATCTTTACTTTTTATTAATACTTTGTTTTTGTTTTTAGAAATATATTCCATTCTTAACATATCTAACTCTTCAAAAGAAATGTTTTCAATCTGATTTTCTATTTTATATTGAATTACGTAATCGATAAAATCCAACGCAAATCTATGTTGATTAAGAGATGTTTTACAGTAAATTTCTTTTTCATCATAATCATATTCATAATATGTTATTGAATCTATTTTATCATAAGAATTACTTAATATAATTGCATCTTTTCCCTTAGCAAGGGAAGATAATTTTTCAAAATTTATTTCATCAGTCTCATGTCCTAAATGTAAATTATTTAAAATTTCTTTCTCAAATAACTTAGGAATTAAATAACTTACATATTTTTTAACCAATTCATAGCCATAGTCTTCTTCATAGTAATCGCCTTCTTCGTAGTAATAGCCTTCTTTATAAAAATAATTACAATTTTTATCTAAATCTTTTTCGTTTAATAACTTAGCTAAACATTCTCCTATTTGTTTTGTATTAAATTTAGAATATTTCTCAACCATTTTAGCTACTTTAGCTATTTCATAAAATATTATTTTTTTTCTTTTTTCTAAAATGTTCAATTGTTTATATAAATCCATTAATTTTACATTAAAATCTTCTTCCATTATAAGCCTCCTAATTGCTTTATCAGTTGTATATTAACACAAAATAGTTAAAAAGTCTAGATTTTAAAATTATTAAAACACCGAACCATCTTGATTGCGGTGTTTTTAATTATGATACTATTTATAAAATTATCTTAAATATGCAAGTCATCCAAAAAGTCATCTATAGTCATCATACGTTTATCAATATTTTCTAAAGATATATTCTCTTTTTTTATTTCTTCTTTATCTATATTAGTTGTCTTGTTTTTATCATCTTTTGGATTTTCTAAATCTTTTTCAATAAATACATCTATTATATTATGTTTAGAAAGTTGTGTTCCTGTCGAATGCCTATCAGATATTGGAAGTTCAGTTAATTTAATTCTTTCTATATCTTCTTTAAATTTTAAACCTAAATTATGTTTTGAATCTACTACAAATGATTTAAGAATATAATATGGATTAGTTTTAACATCTCTTATTACTTGAATACCTTTTCTTGCTCTTGAAATTCTTTCAAATTCAGAAATTTTTACTCTTTTACCAGTATTTTTTGTAGTAATAATTGAAATATATTCTTGAGTATTTATGACACTACCACTAGCTACTACATCATTTTTAAGACTTATTCCTTTAACTCCACTAGCTCTGCTACCTAAAACAGGTACTTCATCTATATTAAATCTTAAACCAAATCCATTATGTGTTGTTATAAATACATCAGTGCCCTGATTATAAGATATATTAACAACATAATCATCTTCTTTAAGCTTCATATAAGGCATTGGTTTCGTATAGCGAGTAGCCTTTAGATCACTTATTAAAGTACGTTTTATCATACCATTTTTAGTAAATATTGTAATATATTTATCACACTTGAAATCAGTTATTGCAATAGAATCTATTATATTTTCATCTGGATTAATCTTAATTATATTGCTTATATGTTTACCTAGGTCTTTCCATTTCATATCAGGTATTTCATATACAGGAACATAAAGATAATTTCCTATATCAGTAAACATAAGTATTACGTCCATAGTGTTTACTTCAAACATTCCTATAACATAATCTTGCTCTTTTAATCCTGTTTTATCATCTCCGGCAGCATAACTTCTTTTAGAAACTCTTTTTACATATCCATCTTTAGTTACTACAACTATTACATCCTCTTTAGGTATCATAGATGTAGTATCTATTTTTATTTCTGTTATTTCATCTTTTATTTCAGTAAGACGTGGCGTTGCATATTCATTTTTAATAGCTCTAAGCTCTGTTTTCATTACACTTTTGAGTTTTTCTTCATCGTTAAGTATACTTTCAAGTATAGATATCGCTTTAAGTAAATTTTCATGTTCTTCTTTTAAGACATTTACATCTGTATTAGTTAATCTGTATAGTTGTAAGTTGACTATAGCTTCAGCTTGCAATTCACTAAATTCATACTCTTTTACTAAATTCGCTATAGCATCTCCTTTATTTTTACTTGAACGTATTGTATGTATTATCTCATCTAATATATCTAAAGCTTTAATTAATCCTTCCACTATATGCATGCGAGCTTTAGCATGTTCAAGATCAAATTTAGTACGTCTTGTAATAACCTCTTTTTGATGACGAATATATGCATCGATTATATCAACTACACCGACTACCATAGGGCGTCTATTTACAATAGCTACCATATTATATGAGTAACTTATTTGAAGATCAGTATTTTTAAATAGATAGTTTAATATGTTTTCATGGTTTGCATCTTTTTTAAGATCAATTGCAATTCTTACCTTTTCTTCCCTATCCGATTCATCTCTAATTTCAATGATTCCATCTATCTTTTTATCGTAAATTATATCAGCAATTTTTTTAACTAACAAAGCTTTGTTTACCTCAAATGGAATTTCGTGTATTAATATTTGTTTAAATTTTTTATCCTCAACTATTTCATACTTTGAACGTATTATTATTTTCCCTTTACCTGTTTTTAATGCTTCTTCTATTTCTTTTTTTCCTTCTACTATAGCACCAGTTGGAAAATCTGGACCTTTTATTATATCTAAAATAGTTTCTAATCTTGAATTTGGTGAATCTATTCTTTTTATAGTTGCATCTATTACCTCACCTAAATTGTGAGGTGGTATTTCAGTAGCATATCCAGCTGAAATACCTTTAGATCCATTTACAAGTAAATTAGGATATTTAGCAGGTAGAACAACTGGCTCATATAATGTGTCATCAAAATTTGGTGTCCATTCTATAGTATCTTTATCTATATCTTTTAAAAGTTCACCACTTATTTTAGATAGTCTTGCTTCTGTATAACGCATAGCAGCAGGACCATCCCCATCCATAGAGCCATTATTTCCATGCATATCTATATAGCACTCATTTTGTTTCCACCACTGACTCATGTGTACCATAGCTTCATATATAGAAGAATCTCCATGTGGGTGGTAATGCCCCATAACATTTCCTACTGCAGTAGCTGATTTTTTATGGGCCTTATCATATGTATTTCTATCTCTAAACATAGCATACAATATTCTTCTTTGAACTGGCTTTAGTCCATCTCTTACATCAGGTATCGCACGATTTTGAATTATATCTTTAGCATACTCGCCAAATCTTTCACCCATAATCTCTTCTAGAGTATAATCATAAATTTTACCTAATACTTCACTTGTTTCATCTTTTTTCTTCATAATTCACTCCTAATTTATTTTATAATTATCCTCTAGTGAGAATTCTACATTTTCTTCTATCCATTCTTTTCTTGGATCTACCTTATCACCCATAAGAACTGATACACGTTTTTCTGCAAGAGCTGCATCATTGATACTAACTTTAATTAAACTACGTGTTTTAGGGTCCATAGTCGTTTCCCAAAGCTGTGTTGCGTCCATTTCTCCTAAACCTTTATATCTTTGTGTTTTAGTCTGTTTACCCTTAAATTTTTCAAGTAAATTTTTTCTATCTTCTTCTGTCCATGCATATTCACCTTCTTTTCCACACTCTATTTTATATAAAGGTGGCATAGCTATATATAAATGACCATTTTCTATTAATGGTTTCATATATCTATAGAAGAATGTTAAAAGAAGTATTTGTATATGTGAGCCATCTACATCGGCATCGGTCATAATTATTACTTTGTCGTAGTTAGAATCTTTAATATCAAAGTCGGTTCCAACTCCAGCCCCTATTGCGTGTATCATTGTATTAATCTCTTCATTTTTATATGCTTCATCTAAAGATGCTTTTTCTGTATTTAATACTTTACCTCTTAAAGGAAGTATAGCTTGATATTTTCTATCTCTACCAGTTTTAGCAGATCCACCAGCTGAATCTCCTTCTACTAAAAATAGTTCATTTATGCTTGGGTTTTTACTTTGGGCTGGAGTTAATTTACCACTTATAATTCTTTCTTTCTTACCTTTATCTTTCCCATTCCTAGCTTCATCACGGGCTTTTCTAGCTGCCTCACGAACATTCTTACTCTTAATCATTTTATTTAATATTGTTGTTGCGATAGCCTTATTTTCTTCTAAGAA
Source organism: uncultured Bacilli bacterium (assembly GCA_947588865.1). GTDB lineage: Bacteria > Bacillota_I > Bacilli_A > RF39 > UBA660 > UMGS1613. Next base: position 1,207 of record CANPYQ010000008.1, on the reverse strand, counting down.
GAATGAAAGTTTTTCTGAAACTATACTATCTACTGCTGTACGAGCTATAGGTGTTCCTAACTTTGATTTGGTTTGACCTTCAAACTGCAATAACTCTTCCGGTATTTTTAAACTTATTACAGCAGTTAAACCCTCTCTTGTATCTGGACCTTCTAAATTTTTATCTTTACTTTTAAAGTAACCATTAGCTTTAGCATATTCATTAAATACTCTTGTTATAGCACTTTTAAATCCCACTTCGTGTGTACCTCCATCACTTGTTTTAACATTATTTACAAACGAAATAATATTTTCAGAGTAAGTATCCGTGTATTGAAAAGCTACTTTAACTTCTATTTTATCTTTGACTCCAGAAAGTACCATTGTTTTATGTAATTCTGTTTTATCTTCATTTACATATTCTACAAATGATTTAAGCCCATTTTCATAACAAAAACTTTCATGTTTATTATCTTCTTCATCAGTTACATCAACAGTTAATCCTTCAAGTAAAAAAGCACTTTCTTGCATTCTTTCACATATTGTAGTAAATGAAAAATTAGTAGTTGAAAAAATGGAATCATCTGGCATAAATCTAACCTTCGTACCTGTTTTACTAGTTTTATCTCTTTTAGTTAAAGGTATATCAAGTTTTCCACCATTTTTAAATCTAATAAAATATTCATATCCATCTCTTTTAATAGTTACTTCCATCCATTTAGATAATGCATTAACTACTGATGCACCTACTCCGTGAAGCCCTCCTGATACGGTATATCCACTTGTTTCAAATTTACCTCCAGCATGAAGCATAGTATATATAACCTCAGGTGTAGAAATACCAGATGAATGCATACCAACAGGAACTCCCCTTCCTTCATCTTCTACACTAACACTATGATCGGCGTGTAATATTATTTTTATTTTTTTACCAAATCCATTGATAACTTCATCTATACCATTATCAACAATTTCCCAAACTAGATGATGGAGTCCTCTTTTATCAGTTGAACCAATGTACATACCTGGTCTTTTTCTTACTGCTTCAAGTCCTTCTAATATTTTAATTGAGCTTTCATCATATTTTACCATCGATATCACCTTTATCATTATAGCACATTTAAACTTTTAAAGTCAAAAAAAATAAGCTAGGAAAATTTTTGTTTGAAGTGCAACACCTAAATATTGAAAAAGACATGAGAATAATTTATAATATCTTTTGCTTGAA
>CANPYQ010000007.1 GCA_947588865.1 uncultured Bacilli bacterium | reverse complement strand
CTCTTTAAAATAGAGGTTTCTCTTACATTCCTTTTACATTTTTTGAAACTGGAATTTACTTTTTCATTTCACACTTTTTATTACTAATTACGCTTAAAATTATTTTACTTAATTTTTTTATAAATTCATCAAAGATAAAAATCATAATTAAATTAATACCTTAAAATAAAATAAACTTGAGTTTAAAATACCCAAGTTTTTGTTTCCCCTTTATTCTAAAATAGAACCGCTCATAGTAATGTATATGCCTACACTACGATATAATTATAAATTAGTAATTAAAAAGGGTCAACTAAATTTTTTAAATTTTGGGAAATATTTCCCAAAATTATGTAAATACATGTAAATTATAAAGTTATATTAGAATTTATTCCTATTGGAAGTCCAAGTAAATACCAACCCATTATAATTACTAACCACACCAAAGATAAGGTAGCTATTACTGGCATCAATTTTTTCATTATTTGAAAAATACTTATATTGGAATCATTTTCATATTTATTCATGAGCCCTATTGCAATAATTAAATATATGTATATAGGTGAGAATAATTTTCCAACTGAATCTGCAGATAAAAATATCATTTGTGTAAATGCAGGGCTAATATTAGCTCTCATTAATAGTGGAACATAAATTGGAGCAATTAAATTCCATTTTTGTATTGATGATGGTATAAATATAGATATTATTACTATAGATATAAATGCAATTATAACAAGTAACAAACCAGGAACATTACTAGAACCAACAAAATCTATTATATTTGTCGATATAACTGTAGATATATTTGTCCAATCTATTATCTCATACAATATTGATAAGAAAAATAAAAGTACGAAAACATATCCAGTTCCTTCAAATGTTTTAGTTAAAGCATCACTATAATCTCTACTATTTTTTATATTTCTAGAAACGGTTCCATATATAAATCCACATATCATTAATATTCCTATTATTAGGAACATTAAGCCCTGATTAAGTGGAGATTCCGCTCCAAATAATTTTCCAATATATGTCGGTTCAGTTTTATCTAAAAGTATTCCTGAATGAGGTAATCCTGGTATTAAACAATATACAAAAACAGCCATCATTATTACGAATGTAATCAAAGTTATTCTAGATGCTTTTTTTGATATATTTAAATTATCCGTTTCCTCATTTCTTACATATTTTTTTGAAAATCTTTCTAAAACTATTGTTCCAACAATCGTTAAAATTATTGTAGATGCAATTAACACAAATATATTAGATAACAATTCATAATTATAGTTAGATGTTATTCCTTGTACTGAGAGTTCAGTTATATCTCCCAATTGATATGCCTGATAATTATATATAATTCCAGTTCCATATCCTATTGTAATAGCAACAAACATAGTTATTATTCCTAAACTTGAACTTCTTCCAATATATTTGTAAAGTATCCCCGCAAGGGGTAATAAAAGCGTATAACTATAATCACCAATTATAGTTGATATTATACCAACAAAAATGACTAACATAGTTACATATCTAGGTTTAAGTTTTTTTAATGGAGTAAATATTTGTTTTAATAAACCACTAGCTTCTAATATAGAAATAGCTATTAACGATAATATTATAAGCACTAAAGGTTCTAATGTTTGAAAATTAACAAAAGAATTATTTAATATATACTTTATCCCTGAGGTACTAAATATATTGTTTATTATTAATAATGTTGTTTCAAAAGTCCCTGGTTCAGTTTTATATCCACTTACTTTTAGTAAATTAAGAAAAAAACAAATAATGGAAACAATTATTATTAACAACAAAATTTCAACAACGGAACCTAGTGATTTTTTATTTTTTCTCTTTTTCACTTACATCCTCCTAAAATTCTAATACTTTTTTTAATTTCTTATTAAACTCTATTCTTGGCATCATTATTGATCTTCCACAATTAATACATTTTATTTTAATGTCTGCACCAACTCTAGTAATTTCCCATTCATTAGTTCCACATGGATGATTTTTTTTCATGATAACAACACTACCAAGTTTATATTGTTTGTCCATTATGTATCACCACCTGATTATATGGTATTGTAATTTTATTTTTTTCAAATGCTAAAATTATTTCTCTTTTAATCTGCCTATCCAAATCGAATTGATCTAGATATTTTGATAGTAAAACAATTCTAAATTTGATTGAACTTTCTGATAATTCTTGAATACCTAAGCAAGAAATTTCTTTTAACTTGTATTGCGTTTTAAATTTTATACATAACTCATCTAATATAGATTTTACTCTATCTATATCAGATTCATATGCAACACCTATATCAATAATTAAATTAGTATTAGATTGGCTATAATTAATTATTTCATTTATATTTCTATTAGATATTATCTTTATTTCACCTGTATATGCTTTTAATTTTGTCGTTCTTAAATTTGAGGGTATAACCTCACCTTTAAATCCATTAATGCATACCCAATCACCAATAGAATATTGACCTTCAAATATAATTGATACACCGACTATAAAATCTTTAAGCAAGTCCTGTAATGCTAAACCTGCAACTAAACCTACAATTCCAAAAGAAGCTATTAAAGATTTTGTATCAATTCCATATATTTCTAATATTATTAATATGGAGATTATCACAATAATAAAAATTACTATATTGTTTATTAAATTTATTATTGTCTTTTTTTTACCTTCATTTATACTAGAAATTTTAAAACTAAATATTTTATTTATCAGTTTTTTAGATAAAAGGCATAATAAAATACATAATATAAGTATTATTACTGGAGCAATTATTTCCCTTTTTAATATTGTTTGTATTTTCATATTATTCCTTTACATTTAATATTTCTAAAATTCTATTTAAATCCGCTGTATTATTAAAAGATATAATTACTTTTTTATCATTTATTTTTACTTTTGTATCAAGTTTTTCTCTTAGCAACTCTTCTACATATTTATAATTAGCATTACTTGGGGTAACATGTCTTTCTATTTTTACTTTTTTTGTTTCAGTAACTGATGATTGTTCTAACTCTCTCACTGGTATTTTTTTATTTACAATTTCTCTTGCCATTTCAATTATTTTCTGATCATCTTCTAGCTTACTTAAAACACGAGCATGCCCCATACTTATTTTATTATTAGATACCATCTCTTGAACTTCTTTTGGAAGCCTTAAAAGGCCTAATATATTAGTTATATGACTTCTACTTTTACCAACTTTTTTAGCCAATTCATCCTGTGTTAAGGATAGTTTTTCTATCATTGATTTATATGCTATTGCTTCTTCAATAGCACTTAAATTCTCCCTTTGTAAGTTTTCAAGTAAAGCAATCTCCATCATTTGTTCATCATTTAAATTACGAACAATTGCAGGTATTTTAGTAAGCCCAGCTTTTTGTGATGCTCTAACTCTTCTTTCGCCAGCAATAATTTCATATCCTTTTATACTTTTTTTAACTATAATTGGTTGAAATACACCATGCTCTTTTATTGAATTTGCTAATTCATCTAATGCTTCATCATTAAATACTTTTCGTGGTTGATATGGATTTGGACGTAACTCATTTAATGATATATTTATTATTTCTTCGTTAGTTGCAGTCTCATATACAGCTTTTTCAAAACTATCCAAGTCCAAATTTTCAGAATTAAATAATTGTTCTAGGCCCTTACCTAAAGCCCTTTTTTTAGTTTCCATTTCTCTCAATCACCTCTTTAGCCAAATTAATATATGCCTCCGTACCTCTACTCCTTGGATCATATGCATGAATAGGTTTACCATGACTTGGTGCCTCTGAAAGTCTTACAAGTCGTGGAATTATAGTATCATAAACTTTTTCTTTAAAATAACTTTTTATTTCTTCTACTACCTCTAATCCTAAATTAGTTCTATTGTCTAACATCGTTAAAAGAACTCCTTCAATATCTAAAGAAGGGTTTAATTTTTTTTGAGCAATCATAATTGAATTTAAAAGTTGCATAATTCCTTCTAATGCAAAAAATTCACATTGAACTGGTATTATTACTGAATTAGATGCTGCTAGTGCATTTGTATTAATTAAGTTTAAAGATGGTGGACAGTCAATAATTATATAATCAAAAACATCTTTTATTTCATATAAATATTTTCTTAATTGCAATTGTGGTACAAATGATGGATTTTGTCTAGCCATTTCACCTAATTCCATATCTATTCCTGCTAAATTTATTGATGCTGGTATAAGATATAAATTTTTAAATTTTGTTTTTGTGACTACTTTTTTTATATCGGCTCTATCAACTAATAATTCATAAACACTACTTTCAATTTCTCCTTTGTTAACCCCTACACCTGTAGTACTATTACCTTGGGGATCCAAATCTACAAGCAGTGTCTTTTTACCTAAAAGCCCTAGGGAAGCTGCCAAATTTATACTTGATGTAGTTTTACCTACTCCACCTTTTTGATTTACAAATGATATAATCTTTCCCATTCTTTCACCTTTTTCATTTTCTTTTATATTTATATATAAATAGTTTAACATATTTTTAAGAATAAATCTATTGTTTTAATACAATCACTAAAAAAAATAATTTTATTATGTATTATTATTTGTAAATATAATTACTATCCTTTCATATTATTTATTAGGGGGTTTTGTGAAAAAAGTTTTAATATTATTTGGAGGAAATTCGTACGAACATGAAATTTCCTGTAAATCTGTAAATTTTGTTATTAATAATATTGATAATAATTTGTTTGACTATAAAATAGCTGGTTTTGATTTAAAAAATAATTTATATGAAATTAAAAAAAATATAAATATTGATTTAAATTGGAAGAATAATATTTGTAAATCTGTAAAAAATATTATTGAATATTTCAAACAATTCGACATTGTATTTCCTGTAATTCATGGCGCTATTGGAGAAGATGGTAAATTGCAGAGTTTATTTGAAATGTTTAATATTAATTATGTTGGATGTAACTCATATAGTAGTTTACTATGTTATGATAAATTACTCACTAAATTAATATTAGAAAAATATTCTATTCCTCAAATTCCATACATAATTTACAATAAAAATATTGATTTAAAAAAAATTGAATATCCTGTTATAGTTAAACCTTGTAAATGTGGCTCTTCAATAGGCATTGGCGTTGCTAATAATAAAAAAGAATTAATAAAAATTCTTAAAAATTCACTAAAATATGATAAAAATATTATAATTGAAAAATTTATAAAACAAAATAGAGAGTTAGAATGCGCTATCATAGAGAAAAAAAATAAATTAATTGTTTCTGATATAGGAGAAATAGTAAGCAATGGTGGTTGGTATGATTATGATTCTAAATATAAAACTAAAAGTAAAACAATAATATCTGATATAGATAATTCGATAAAATCAAATATACAAACCTATTCGAAATATATATTTAAAATTTTAGGTTGTAAGGATTTAAGCAGAATTGATTTTTTGTATGATGAAATAAATAATAAACTCTATTTTAATGAAATAAATACCATTCCTGGACTTACTGATATAAGTATGTATCCAACATTAATAAAAAACTGTGGAATCGATTACAAAAACATTGTAACAACACTATTGAATAATTAGATTATTTATCTATAAAATATTTTATTATTATATGAGAAAATTAAGTTGGTGATGTATATATGACAACAAATAAAAAATCTGATATCTATAATGTTATTGGTAAAAACATCAAAAAATATAGAAAGATGAAAGGTTTAAAACAACGAGAGTTAGCCGAAAGTCTGTATCTAAGTGATAGTTTCATAGCAAAACTTGAATCAATTACACATCAAACTATATCAATTGATACACTTGAAAATATTGCCGAAGTTCTTGAATGTGATATAAGAGATTTCTTTGATAAAAACATATTAGATGAATCAAAAAAGCAATAAAAATCTAATAAATAAATTAAAATCATAATAGTTTGCACAAATAAAAAGAGAGTTTAAGTAAAATTAAACTTTCTTTTTTGATTTTGAAAAATAATATAAATTATAGAAATTTTTATCAATTTATTGTTTTTTTGCTTCTTGTTTTTTTCTTAATTCTGTATTAAGTATTTTTTTTCTCATTCTAAAATTTATTGGAGTTACTTCTACAAGTTCATCATCATTAATATAATCCAAACATATTTCTAAACTCATTACTCTAGGACGCTTTAATACTACTGTATGATCTTTACTAGATGAGCGAGTATTTGTTAAATTTTTACCTTTAACTACATTTACCGCAAGATCATTATCATGATTATTCTCGCCTACTATCATGCCTTCATACACCTCTACACCAGGTTCAATAAACATAACTCCTCTATCCTCTAAATTTCCCAATGAATAAGCAGTTGCTTTACCATTTTCCATGGATACAAGAACACCATTTTTTCTTGCACCAACTTTAGTTCCAACTTCTTTTCTATATTCTTTATATGTATGATTAAGAATACCATATCCTTTTGTCATTGTCATAAACTCCGTTGAAAATCCAATAAGTCCTCTAGTAGGCACTGTATAATGTAGTTTTACTTGATTATCAATACTACTCATGTTTTCCATAACACCTTCACGATTACCTAAAGCTTCTATTACTGATCCAACATATTCTTCAGGTACATCTATTTGTACATCTTCAAAAGGTTCACAAACCTCACCATTAATTTCTTTTTTTATTATAGCAGGTTTTGATACCTGAAGTTCAAATCCTTCTCTTCTCATGTTTTCTATTAATATAGATAAATGAAGTTCTCCTCTACCTGAAACTATAAATGATTCCGAGTCATTTTCAACAGAAGACACTTTAAGTGATACATCTCTTTCAGTTTCCTTGCGTAATCTTTCTTCTATTTTTCTTGCGGTTACTATTTTTCCTTCTCTACCACAGAATGGACTTGTGTTAACTCCAAATGTCATTTGAAGTGTTGGTTCATCTATTCTAAGGAGTGGAAGAGGTTCCTCCTTACCAATTTCACATACTGTTTCTCCTACCGAAATATCAGGTAATCCTGCAATACCTATAATGTCTCCAGCACTTGCCTCATTTATTTCTATCCTCTTAAGTCCTAAAAATCCATATATTTTAGCTACCCTAAATTGCTTAATACTTCCATCTGTTCTAACACAACTAACCATTTGGTTAACTTTAATTTTTCCTCTTTTAAGAAGCCCTATACCAATTCTACCAACAAAATCATTATAATCAAGTAAAGCTGGTTGAAACTGTAATGATCCTTCCTCTTCTTTCGGTGATGGAATATTTTCTATTATCATATCTAATACTTTAGTCATATCAGGTTCTTGTGTCATTACATCATCTGAAAAACTGGATGTCCCATTTAAAGCTGATACATATACTATTGGAAAATCTAAGTCATCAATATCTGCACCTAATTCTATAAATAAATCCATAACTTCATCTATTACCTCTTTAGGTCTAGCGGATGTTTTATCAATTTTGTTTACAACTACTATGGGTTTTACTCCTGCATCAAGTGCTTTTTTAAGTACAAATCTAGTTTGTGGCATAGTACCTTCATAAGCATCTACAACAAGTAATACACCATCAACCATATTCATAATTCTTTCTACTTCACCACCAAAATCAGCATGCCCTGGTGTGTCTAGTATGTTTATCCTATAATCTTTATAATTAATTGCGGTAGTTTTAGCAAGTATTGTAATCCCACGTTCTCTTTCTATATCATTAGAATCTAAAGCTCTTTCTTGAATCTCTTCATTAACTCTAAATGTTCCACTCGCTTCCAAAAGTTTATCCACAAGCGTAGTCTTACCATGATCTACGTGTGCGATTATTGCAATATTCTTTTTTTTCATTTTGGTACACTTCCTTCAAAATACGTTTATCATTATAACACATATTTTAAAAAAGTAAAATATATATTTGAAAATTGAATATTATAATAAATGATTATTAAAATTAATTTTTTTAATTTATATACATAGATTAAATTGTACGACATATAACTAAATTGATATTAATACAAAAATTTTAGCACTCAAACTTGACAAGTGCTAAAAAATGTGTATAATGTTATATGAGGTGATTGCATGAATAATAATATGTATGGAGAATCATTAGAAAATGTATTAGAAAAGTATGGTCGTGATATTGTAGCTGCCGCAAAAGATGGCAAGATAGATCCTGTAATAGGAAGAGATGAAGAAATCAGAAATATTACCAGAATTCTATCCCGTAAAACTAAAAATAATCCTGTACTTATCGGCGAACCTGGTGTTGGAAAAACAGCTATTGTAGAAGGACTTGCACTTCGTATAGTTAAAGGCGATGTTCCAACTAGTTTAAAAGATAAGACTATTTGGGAGCTTGATATGGGGGCTTTAATAGCAGGAGCAAAATATCGTGGTGAATTTGAAGAAAGATTGAAAGCAGTTCTTAAAGAAATTAAAGAGTCTGATGGTAAAATAATATTATTTATAGATGAAATACATCTAATAGTTGGAGCAGGAGCATTGGAAGGTGCTATGGACGCAGGAAATTTACTTAAACCAATGTTAGCACGTGGTGAAATACTTTGTATAGGTGCAACTACATTAAACGAATATAGAAAATATATTGAAAAAGATGGTGCATTAGAGCGTAGATTTCAAAAAGTATTAGTTCAAGCACCAACAGTTCTTGATACAATAACAATACTTAGAGGCTTAAAATCTAGATTTGAGGTATATCATGGTGTAACTATTAAAGATAAAGCATTAATTGCTGCTGCAACCTTATCTGATAGATATATAACTGATAGATTCCTACCCGATAAAGCAATAGATTTAGTAGATGAAGCATGTGCCACTATAAAAGTACAAATGGAATCGGTACCAACAGAACTTGATAGTCTAACAAGAGAGATTATGCAACTACAAATAGAAAAAGAAGCTTTAAAGAAAGAAAAAGATGAAATATCTAAAAATAGAATTAATGAAATTAATGAAAAATTAGATAAGTTAAAAGCTAAAGAAGCTGAGCTTAGAAATAACTGGGAAGATGAAAAAAATATTAATGTCAATATAAATAAAAAGAAAGAAGAGATAGAGAAAGCAACATTTGAACTTGAAAAAGCTGAAGATAACTATGACTATGAAAAAGCTGCTATACTAAGACATGGTACTTTGCCTAAACTCGAAAAAGAATTAGAAGAACTAAATGAAAAAAACAAAAATGAGATATTAAGCGATGTAGTTGATGATGAATCAATAGCTAGTATAGTATCTAAATGGACTAATATTCCTGTAAGTAAACTTGTAGGTGGAGAAAAAGAAAAATTACTTCATCTAAAAGAAAATATGGCTAAAAGGGTTAAAGGTCAAGATAATGCTTTAAATCTTGTTAGTGAAGCAATTAAAAGGGCTAGGGCTGGTATTAAAGATCCTAATAGACCAATTGGATCATTTATATTTCTAGGCCCTACTGGGGTTGGTAAAACAGAAGTTGCAAGAACACTAGCAGAAGAACTATTTGATGATGAAAAACATATAGTTAGAATCGATATGAGCGAATATATGGAAGCACATTCAGTATCTAGACTTGTAGGTGCCCCTCCAGGATATGTTGGATATGATGAAGGTGGGCAACTTACTGAAGCAGTAAGAAGAAATCCATATAGTATAGTTTTATTTGACGAAATAGAAAAAGCACACAAAGATGTATTTAATATATTACTTCAAATACTAGATGATGGAAGAATTACTGATTCACAAGGTAGAACTGTTGACTTTAAAAATACTATTATAATTATGACATCTAACTTAGGTAGTGAATACATTTTAAATAATGATATTAATTCTAATGAACTAGTTATGGAAGATTTAAGACATACATTTAAACCAGAATTCATAAATAGAATAGATGAGATTATTATATTTAATAGTTTATCTAAAGAGATTTTATATAATATACTTGACAATATCATTAAAAATATTGAAAATAGATTATCTAATATGCATATATCAATTAATTTAACTGATAATGCTAAAAAATATATAATTGATAATTCTTACGATGAAAAATACGGGGCAAGACCTATGAAAAGATTTATAAGTAAAAATATTGAAACCTTACTTGCTAATACAATTATAGAAGATAATATATCTTTTGGGGAAAATATCACAATAGATATTAATAATGATAAATTTATAATAAAATAGACAGTTCAATGCTTGTCTATTTTATTGTTTTTTTAAGTATATTTATCATATCTATCAAATAATATATAAAGTGTTTATCTAATCCTACTATATCAAGAGTAATCGTAAGCTCCTCATTTTTCATTGAAAATCTAAATTTGCGTGTAAGTGAGATTACATCTATGAATAGTAATTCTCCATCAATTTTTTTAGTTAATTCCTTAGATAGAGTAATTGATACAAAATTTTTAGTTTGATTAACACTCTTAATATCTAAAGATTGAACTTCTTTTTCAAATAATTCTTCATACATATAAATAATTATATTAGGATCTAACACTCCAAATCTATCTTCAAGTTCATTTTTAGTTTTATTTAATGCATCTATAGAATCAATTTTATTAATTTTTTGATGTATTTCAATTTTTAATTCTTCTTCAGTTGCATATTTATCATCAATAGTTGTTTCTACCTCTATTAAAGGTTGTGTGTCTGTATTTTCTTTTTCAACGTTAATTCCTTTTAATTTATTTACTTCTTCATTTAACATATTAAGAAATACTTCTACACCAACACTATCTATAAATCCTGATTGTTCAGATCCTAATATATCTCCTGCACCTCTTATAGATAAATCTCTCATAGCAATAGAAAAACCACTACCAAGTTCTGTAAATTCTTTTATTACATTAAGTCTTTTTTTTGCAACATCGGATAGTATTTTGCCTTTATTATACATTAAATATGCATAAGCAATTTTGTTACTTCTACCTACTCTACCTCTTATTTGATAAAGTTGAGATAGTCCATATCTATCTGCATCTATTATAATTAATGTATTTACGTTAGGTATATCAATTCCTGTTTCTATAATTGTTGTACAAAGAAGTACATCATATTCTTTATTAGAAAACTTGTACATTACATCTTCTAGTTCATCTTTTTGCATTCTGCCGTGTCCACATATAATACGTGCTTCTGGAACAAGTCTTTCTATCATTCTAAGTTTTTCTTCCATAGTATCAATATTATTATAAAGTATAAATACTTGGCCATTTCTAGCTAATTCTTTATAGATTGCATCTTTTATTACATTTTGATTTTCCTCTAACACATATGTTTGAATTGGATATCTATCCATAGGCGGTGTTTCTATTAGGGATAAACTTCTAACACCCGCAAGTGACATTTGGAGTGTTCTTGGTATTGGTGTTGCACTAAGTGTTAAAACATCTATATTATTTTTATAAGATTTAATCTTTTCTTTATGTTTAACTCCAAATCTTTGTTCCTCATCTATTACAAGTAATCCTAGTCTTTTACAAATAATATCATCAGAAAGTATTCTATGTGTACCTATTAATAAGTCTACTTTACCTTCGCTTAAATCTTTAATTATTTCTTTTTGTTTTTTTAATGGAACAAATCTATTAAGTAGTTCAATTCTAACAGGGAATTCTTTAAACCTTTCTATAGCATTTGTATAGTGTTGATGCGATAAAATCGTTGTTGGGCAAAGAAATAATACTTGCTTATTAGACATTATTGCTTTAAATATTGCACGAAATGCTACTTCTGTTTTGCCATACCCAACATCGCCACAAAGAAGCCTATCCATAGGGATACTTCTTTCCATATCTCGTTTTATTTCTTCAGTTACTTTTAATTGATCTTTAGTCTCTTCATATGGAAACTCTTTTTCAAATTCTATTTGTTCCGTAGTATCTTTTTCAAATGCATATCCTATAGCCATTTCTCTTTCTGAATAAAGTTTAAGTAAGTCTCCTGCTATATCTTCTATTTTTTTCTTTATACGTAATTTAGTTTTTGTCCACTCTGTACCACCTAATTTGTTAATTTTAGGTTGTATTCCTTCATTAGAAGAATATTTACTTATCAATTCTAACTTTTCAACAGGTATATAAAGTTTATCACCATCTTTATATTCTAACATTATATAATCTTTTTTAAGCCCATTCTTAGTTAGCGTCTTAATACCTTTATAAATACCTATTCCATGAGAGAAATGTACTACATAATCTCCAACACTAAGTTTATTTATATCTCTAATTTTAGTTCCCATTTTAAAGTGTGATTTATATGCAACTTCATTTTCTTTTTTATTAAATAACTCCTTTTCAGATACTATTACAAAATTATCTATTATATAACCTGTGTTAATATGTTTCACTATTAGATTTATTTTATTATTTATTATATTATCAATACTTGTAATAATAGTATTTTTATTATTTAATTCTTCTTCTATTTTATTTACTTTGTATTTATCTTTTAAGCATATTATAACTGTTTTTCCATCCTTTATATACCCGTTAAGTCTTTTAGAAATACTATCCATACTTCCTTTAAAGTTTTCAAGTTCAAATGATTTATATTTAATACTGCCATTTATTTTATTATCAAATGATGTGAACTCTACTTCTTCTAAATTATATGAATTTTTTAATTCAAACATAAAATGAGTTTTAATAGGAATTTCATTATTTTTTTTATAATCTTCTATTTCATCTATTAATAGTTTATAACTCGTATTTATAGCCTCTTTATCATCATATATAAGTATAGGATCTTTTAGATAATCTAAAATTGATGATGGAGTTATATAGTTTACAATCTCTCTTTGCTTTAAATCTTCATCAAGTTCTTTATCTACAATAAATTCTGTTGTTGGATTAATTGTAATTTCATCTAATGCATGTTTAGATATTTGTGTATCTACATCAAATTCATTAATCCTATCAATTTCATCACCCCAAAACTCTAATCTTATTGGATTAGAGTAATTTATTGGAAATATATCTATAACAAATCCACGTACTGCTACTTCGCCTGTTTTATTTACTATGGATTCTCTTTTATAACCCATTTTATATAGTTTACTTACAAGTTCATTTATTTTTATCTCTTCATTTAGTTTGAGTGTTAAAAAAGAATTCTTATAATCTTTTGGATTTGGTAAGAATCTTAAAAATCCCATTAAGTTAGTTACAACTATTCGTTTTTCGCTTAATACTTTATTTAATGTATCTAATCTAGTAAATTTAAATTCTGGACTTATAGCAAGCGCTTCACTTGTTAAAAAATCATCCATAGGAAAGAAGGATACATGAGGAGTATAGTTAAGTAATGTTTGATATAATTTATTTGCTTCATATATAGATGTTGTTAAGCATAATATATTTCTATTTTCTTTTTTAAATTTTTTATATATAAAAAGCCCTTTAAGTTCAGTTGTTAAACCAGATATAACGGAACCATCTATATCACATAATATACTGTTTAAAAAATTCATTTTATCCTCCCTTCACGCCTAAAATGATACTAAAGTATCATTAATTATTTTTTTAAAGATTTAATTTTTTGAAGCTCTGGTTTTATATATTCAGGTATATCACTTTCATATACTTGTAAATTTTGTAAAAATCTTACTACATTATCAATTTGTACATTCTCAAAATTACTTTTAACATTCAGTAATTTTTTTATTTCTCTAATATTTGTTTCAAGTTCAAAATTGCCTATATCAGTATTAATAATATTCTCTGATTTAATATATTGGGGTTTTTCATAATAGTGTGATAAATACATATGTTTATAACATTCACTTAATATTTTAGATGGCATGGTTATACAAAATTTATTAAAATATGGTAAAATTTGAAATTCGTTTGATATTGTATTTAATCTCCTATTATCATTATAATTATATACAATAGCATATGTACACATCAATTTAAATAAATCATAATATTTTTTAAATAAAGTTTCTGGAATTTTATCATACATATAATAATCTTCCATTTGTAAATTACGTTTTTTATCCATTTTGATTAAACAAATTTTATCATTATTTAATCTCAAAATCATATGCACTAAATTTTCGCTATTTTTTTGAAATACATCTATTTTTTCTATAAAAGCTAAGTCGCATCCTACTTCATTTAATTTACTATTGTAAAATTCATTTGCTTTTTTTGCTCTACTTTTGTAAACATCAAATAAATCAATAACTGAAACTCTATCATCATTCTTAAACTCTTGTGAAGATTCACTTGTGCATATTATTCTACTTATTATATTGGCTATTTTTTTATCTAACATTTCAATCACCTCTAATTATATTTATTCATCACATTATCAAACGGTAATTTTAAATAATCTATAATTATATTAGGTATTTTATCTATTATTGGTTTAATTAAATATAATTCTTCTTTACCAAATTTTCCAAGTACATAATCTTTAGTATCTTTAGATTTATCATTTGATATACCTACTTTTATTCTTTTATATTCATTTGTAGATAGATTTAACTCTATATTTTTAAGGCCATTATGACCCCCACTAGAACCTTTATATCTTAATCGATACGATCCAACTTGAGTATCCAAATCATCACATATTACTAATATATCACTTGTATCTATTTTAAAATAATTTACAAAGTCTTTTATAACTTCTCCTGATAAATTCATATATTTTTGAGGTTTTAATAATATAATCTTTTCACCATCATAATTAAACTGCGTATAAAGTCCATTAAATTTATTTGAATCTAGTTTAACATTAAAATGATTAGATATACTATCTATACACATAAATCCTATATTGTGTCTAGTATTATTGTATTCACTCCCAGGATTTCCTAAACCTACTATAAGTTTCATAACCCACTTCCTTATTTTAATTTATTATTTCTATATTCTTCAATAGATGAAACAGGTAAAGGTTGCTTTGTTTCTTCATCACATATATTAACATATCTTACAAGATTTCCACTATCTATTCCAAACATTGCAAGTTCTCCATTATACATGATTACTGTTGATGCAAACTCCACATTAGGATAATATTTTTTAGCTTGATTATATAATGAAATATACCCTAATATATCTTGAAGTGATAAATTTAACCCAGCATCTCTTATACATTCACTATTCTTTGTTTCATCATCTAAATAATTTGCAATAGTTGTTTTATTTTCAGTTTTTGAAATAAGCGGATGGGTGTGACATATACACATAAAATCACATCCAACTTCACTTAAAGATGAAACTATTTTATTTAATTTTTCATTATCATATTCTACACTTCTATTATTGATATTGTCCCTTTTACTAATATCAAATATATATTCTATTAAAATTGCAGTATCTAAAGAATCTGTTTTTATTTTTCTTCCTACGAGTAAATATCCATATTCTAAAGCGGTATCTGGATTATTAATTATTGGTAATATTTTTTTATATTCACTAATTACTTCAGAAGATAATATTACATTTTGCGTGCAATCATCAAGTAACATTGGAGATATTGGTGCGTCTGTTATGTCTTTGTCAGAAAATGAAGCACTATTTTTATTTAAAATTTTTTGTGTTTCATCTAATATTTTTGAATATCTATCGTATTTAAAAATTTGACTCTTTTTTAAATCTTCTAAAGTTTTTATTTCTTCCACTAATTATCACCTTTTTTTATATGATGGTACAAATCATATACTTCACTTTTTTTCATACCACGTTCACGCGCAACTATTTTAATTGCATCCATTACACTATTACCATCTTCTATATAAAGATTAATATGCTCTTCTATAGTTAAATTTTTATACTCAGTAATAGTTTTATTTCCTTCTATTACTAGTACGAGTTCTCCCTTATATTCGTTATTTTGATTTATTAGTTCTTCTATAGTACCTCTATATATTTCCTCGTATTTTTTAGATATTTCCCGGGAAATAGAAATTTTTCTATTATTTCCCAAAATATTTTCCATGTCCTTTAATGTTTTATTTATCCTATGCGGTGCCTCATAAATTATTAAAGTGGCATCTATATTTTTTAAATATTCTAATTCTTTTTTTCTTTCACTATCTTTAGATTTTAGAAAACCATAATAGTAAAATGGCATAGGACTGATTCCTGATGAAGTTAATGCTGGAATAAGTGCGGTTGCTCCAGGCAAACTTATAACATTATATCCTTCTTCTATTGCAAAATATGCAAGAGCATAACCAGGGTCACTTATTATAGGTGTTCCTCTATCGCTTACAAGACCAACGTTAAATCCATTTTCTAAATGTTCTAAAAGTTTTTTCTTGTTTTTTATTTCATTATATTCATGTGAAGATATTAATTTTTTATTTATATTATAATACTTTAATAACTCTCCTGTTACTCTTGTATCTTCGCAAAAGATTACATCTACCATCTTTAGTGTATTAATAGCTCTAATAGTTATATCTTCCATATTCCCTATTGGAGTTGGAATTAAGTATAAGGATGGTGTATTATTATAACTTTTTTGTGACATGTTATCACCTCACTAATCACTTTTAAAAAACTTTGTTTAATTAAAATATTTTTATTATATTACTAAAATCTTCATTTTTTTCATTTTGATTTTTAAATAATGTTTTTTATATACACTACCAATTCTATTTAATATTTTTTATTCAAAAAAATTTTTTACTTCACTAGTGTATTCTCCATTTTCTAAATGTGTATAAATTGGTGGCATAATTTTAAGTCCAGGTTTCCCATTTTTAGTTCCTTCTATAAGCATAATATTTGATTCCATATTTTTTTTTGGATATACAAATTGAACTTTTTTAGGTTCTATATTATTTTTTTTCATACATTCTATTATTTCTACAAATCTTTCTGGTCTATTTACTATAGCAACAACACCATTATTTTTAAGTAATTTTTTTGCTACTATAAAAATTTGTTCTAAATTTAATTTAACTTCATGACGAGCTATAGTTTTATAATCATTTTTATTTATATTAGAAGACTTTTTATATTTAAAAAACGGAGGATTACATGTAATTACATCAAATGTATCTGTTTCACATTTTTTATAAAATTCATTTATATCTTCATTTACAATAGTTATCTGATCTTCTTTATTATTAATTTTAATAGACTCTTCTGCAAGATCTGATACGCTTTTTTGTACTTCTACACCTATTATTTTAGCATTTGTTTTAGTAGATAATATTAACGGTATAGGTGCATTTCCGCATCCTATATCAAGTATTTTATTTATCTTTTTATTAATTGTTACAAAGTTGGGTAGTAATACTGAATCAAGTGAAAAATTAAACATTTCACTATCTTGAATAATTTTTAAATTTTTATACCCAAGCAAATAATTAGTTACTTTCATTTAAACCTACTTCTACTAATGCCCCTTCTTTTAACTCAACTTTATACTTTCGATTTAAGATATCTACACTAACAACTTTGCCTTCACCTTCTACTGTATCTATTTTTTTACCTATTTTTGGTAAACCTTTAGAACACTCTTTATAGCATTCGTCTTCATATTTCAAACAACAAAGAAGTCTGCCACATACACCATTAATTTTGGTAGGATTTAATGCAATATTTTGATTTTTAGCCATGTTAATGGAAACTGAATCAAAATCATATAAAAATTTTGAACAACATAACTCTCTTCCACAAGATCCATATCCTCCTACTTCTTTTGCTTTATCTCGTACCCCAACTTGTCTAAGCTCAATTCTTGTTTTATATAAATTAGCAAGCTCTTTAGCAAGTTTTCTAAAATCCACTCTTGAGTCAGATAAAAATGTAAATAATAACTGACTCCTATCAAATGTATAATTAGCATCCATTATAAACATATTAAGATTATATTTTTGTACTAAATCTTTGCACTTTTTTAAAGCTTTTTTAGCATCTTCAATATTTTTTAAATGTTTTTCATAGTCTTTTTTAGATGCAATACGAACAACTTCATTTAATGTTGTAGTTAACTTACTTTCGTCTATTTCAAAATTAGATAACTCAACACAACCAAATTGCAACCCACGTTCTGTTTCAACTATTATGTTTATTCCCTTTTTTATTTTTAAACTTTTTGGTGAAAAATAGTATATTTTACTATTTTTTTTAAAAGATACACCTATTACTTCAATCATGATCTTCACATCTTTCTAGTTCTATTATAAGTTTATCCATAAGCATGTTAGGATTAACATTAAATTTAATTTTTTCTCTTAAATTCATTATAACATTTATTTTTGATGTTATACTATCTAGGGTATTTTTTTCTTCTATATTTTTTAAAACATCTATGTAATCATTGAATATTTCAACTTTTTTACCTAACTTTATATTTAATATATCTTTATAAAAAAGAAGCATCTCTTTAAAAGCGTTATATATGTCATCCTTTTCTTTAAAATGATCATGCCATAACTTATTTATATATATTATTGTATTAGTATGATTTTCTTCATAATACTTTATAAATTCCAACACACTTTTTAATTTTAAATTATTTTCTTCGTTTTTTGCGTATTCATCAATATCATCTTTATTATTAGAAACATAATTAGCAATTTTTTCTATTGTGCTTAATCCTGTTAAATTTAATTTGTTTTTAAGTGATAAAATTTGACATCTAGATACTATAGTACTTAAAACTTGATATAAATTTTCAGTTATTAAAATAGCTATTATACCTTCTTCAGGCTCCTCTAGAAACTTTAAAAGTGAATTAGCTGATGATACATTTAATTTTTCTGCTTTGTTAATAATATATACTTTTTTATTTCCAACAATAGACTTTTTTGAAAACTCATCTTGCAATTCCTCCAATTGTGATTTTTTTATCCACTGTCCATCGGGATTTATTATTTTAAGTTCAATAAATTCATTTTTATCAATAGATGTGCATTGCATACACTTACCACAATTTTTATTATTACTATAATCATTTGGACAAAATAAATATTTTGAAAAAGCTATAGCAAAATCAAGTGCTTTAGAATATCCATTAGTTTCAATAATAAAAGCATGACTTAATTTATTATTTTTAACTGAGTTTACTAATGTTTTATAAGCAATATTTTGTTCTAAACTGAAATCGTCCAACATACTTTGCCTCCCAAATAGTTACATAAATATTATAACATGAAAATAAAAAAATTTTTTCATAAAAAAACTGTATTTCAAAGTTGTTATACAGTTTTTTAATAAATCAAAACCATTATAAAAATAAGTGATAATAGTGCGGGCACACCAAGAAGTGCGATTACACCTACAGTAATTACATTAATAGGTATAATAAGACCTACTGGTTGTACTATAAGGTTATAAGCATACAACAAAAAAGAACTAATAATAATTCGTTTAATTATTTTAAATATAAGTTTTAACATATTGTCCACCTAGTTTATCTTATGATTAAAATAATCTTTTATGAATCTTTATTAGTTGTTATATCCATTCTATTTTCTAAAGCCATTTCAAGAGTTAGAGAATCTACATAATCTATTTCAGCGCCAATCGGAATACCATAAGCTATTTTAGATATTTTAACATTTAATTTCTCAAGTATTTTTGATATATAAAGAGATGTTGTTTCTCCTTCAATGCTAGGTTTAAGTGCTAATATTATTTCTTTTATATTATCTTCTTTTACTCTATCTATTATATTTGATATATTTATATCTTCTGGATTTATTCCATCTATTGGTGAGATTAACCCATCAAGAACATGATAATATCCATCATATATATTTAATTTTTCAAATTGTATAACATTTTTTGGCTCTTCTACTACACATAAAATTTCATTATTTCTATTTTTATCTTTGCAAATTTCACATAGTTCTTCTTCACTTAAATTGTTACATTTAACACATCTTCTTATCTTTGTTTTTGAATCTTTAAGTGAAGATGAAAATATATCTATCGTTTCATTATCAATATCTAAAATTGATAAAGCTAACCTTTCAGCAGTTTTTTCACCTATTCCAGGTAACCTTTTAAAACACTCTATCAAATTTAAAATAGTATTTGGGTATTTCATCAAAACAAACCTGGCATTCCTTTAGTGTATGCGCCCATTTTATCGTTTGTTTCTTTATCTATTTGCTTCATACAATCATTAAAAGCAACTGTAATCATGTCCTGCAATAGTTCTACATCGTCTGCCTCTATTTTATCCATATCAATTTTAATATCAAGTAATTCTTTTTTACCATTCATTTTTACTGTTACTATCGAAGATTTACCTGTAAATTCAATAGAATTAATCTTATCTTGTGTTTCTAACATATCTTTTTGTAATTTTTGTGCTTGTTTAAGCATAGCCTGCATATTCATATTATTCCCTCTTTCTAATTATAGACTATTATATCTTCAAAAATATCTTCTATCTTGTTTTTTTCTTGTTTAGATTTTTGCTCTTTTTTTATTTTATATATTTCTTTTAATGATTTTGGTTCTTCTTTGTATTCATATATATTATTTTTTGATTTCATATTTTTATTGAATTCTACTTTTATTGGATCCCATTCCTCTATACTTACAGCAATCGGTTTATATTCTATATTAAATACTTTATTTAGCGCATTTTCTATTTCAACAAGAGAAAGATTAAAGCATTCCTCTAAATTTTTTATTTTATAAACAAATATTAAATTTTTATCCCCTTTTGCTTTTAATTCTCCATCTAAAATAAGTGAAACTATACTGCTATAATCTGGATCCATAAGTAATTCTTTTATTCTATCTAAATCTGATTTAAATGAAACAAGTTCTTTTTTATCAAATTTAGAAAGTGTATTATTTATTCTTAATTTTTTTAAATTTTCTATTTCTTTTTTTACATCATCAGATGCTTCTTTTTTTTCTATTTTAGTTTCTACTTTTATTTTCTTTTTTTCATCTAAAATCCGAATTTCTTCTTTATATTCATTTTCTACTGTTTTTTCTTTTTTTAATTCTAATATTTTTATGACCGATAGTTCAAATAATAATCTAACATTATTAGTATTTTTACTTGATTTGATTGTATCAAGTAATATTTCTATTGAATTATATATATTATTTTCATTAACTATATTACAAATATTTTCATAAAATTCTTTTTCCTCTTTATTTTCAAAATAATCTGAACTATTAAAATATATTAAAGTATTTTTTAAAAATTCTATCATTAATTCAACTATTTTTATTAAATTTTTACCATTTTCATCATATTCTTTTATTAAATCAAATACCTCACTCAATTTGTTTTCATATATTTTTTTTAAAAGTTCATATATTTCATTATTTGTAACAGTTCCATATACCGCATGAACATCTTTTGTTGTAATTTTTTCTAATGTATAAGCAGTTAATTGATCAAGTAAGCTTACAGA